>NZ_JBFSUX010000028.1:0-55664 GCF_041467595.1 Vibrio sp. 10N.247.311.13
CCAGCTAAATATCCGTTTAGATTCAAACAGTAATGCTTATCCGAACGGCATTGACTTCAAAAGAAGTGGCTTTTTGCTATTTCAAACACGACATTGTGCTGATGAATGAGCAACCCAAATAGGCGGTTGCTCCAACTCAATAATTAGTCGCGGAAGTTGTCAAACTGGAAAGGTTGACCAAGTTCACCGCTGCGAACTAGAGCCATAACAGCTTGTAGGTCATCACGCTTCTTACCAGTAACACGAACTTTGTCGCCTTGGATAGAAGCTTGAACTTTAACTTTGTTGTCTTTGATTAGCTTAACGATCTTCTTAGCGACATCAGTTTCAATGCCTTGCTTAAAGATAACCGTTTGGTGCCAAGTGCGACCTGTTTGGTCTGCCGCTTTCGCTTCCATCGCGTTAGGATCAACATTACGCTTCGTTAGGTTGCTGCGAAGGATATCGCGCATTTGCTTCAGTTGAAAATCGTCTTGAGCAGTCAATTTTACTGATTCATCTTTGTAATCAAAGCTTGCGTCAACGCCGCGGAAATCGAAACGAGTCGATAGTTCACGGTTTGCGTTGTCTACTGCGTTACGCAGTTCTACTGCTTCTACTTCAGAGATAATGTCAAATGATGGCATTGTGTTGATTCCTTAAGCTAAGTTTCTATCTTTAATTGCTGTTGCAAGCATGTCTAGCATTGTTGCAGTATCTTCCCAGCTTAGGCATGGGTCAGTAATCGACTTGCCATATTCTAGGTTGTTGATGTCTGTCATTGGCTGGTTGCCTTCAATAATGAAGCTCTCTGCCATAATGCCTGCAATTTGGTTCTTGTTAGATTTAATTTGCTCACAAATGTCTTGTGCAACTTCTAACTGCTTACGGTGTTGCTTCTGACAGTTAGCGTGGCTAAAGTCTACAACCAAACGTTGAGGTAGATCGAATTCAGCCAGTTGCTTACATGCAGTATCTACAGATTCAGCGTCGAAGTTAGGGCCTTTATCACCACCACGTAGAATAACGTGACCGTATGGGTTGCCAGAAGTACGGTAAACCGTCATGCGGCCGTTCTTATCTGGAGAGTAGAAGTAGTGTGAAGCATGTGCTGCACGAATTGCATCGATAGCAATCTTGATGTTGCCGTTGGTCGCGTTCTTGAAGCCAACAGGGCAAGACAGTGCAGAAGCCATTTCACGGTGAATCTGAGATTCAGTTGTACGAGCGCCAATCGCACCCCAAGTGATAAGGTCTGCAATGTACTGACCTGTGATCATATCAAGGAATTCAGTCGCGGTAGCGAGGCCAAGCTTGTTGATATCTAGCAGAAGCTTACGAGCTTTGTTCAAGCCTGTTTCAAGTGCGTATGAACCATCAAGGTTAGGATCTGTAATCAAACCCTTCCAACCTACAACAGTACGAGGCTTCTCGAAGTAGGTTCTCATTACAACGAACAGTTCATCTTTGTACTGGTCTTGAATTTTGCTTAGGCGCTCAGCGTAATCAAGTGCCGCATCTGTATCGTGAACAGAGCAAGGGCCTACGATAACTAATAGGCGGTTATCACGACCAGTTAGGATATCTTCGATTTGGCGGCGAGAATTTTTAATGCGCTCAGCAACGTCGTCAGTAATAGGGTGTGCATTGCCTAGTTCGGCAGGAGTTGGCATAGGACCCAGAGCTTGGGTTCTCAACTCATCAGTTTTTAATGGCATGTGATAGCTTTTTTATTCTATTGCGGAGTGGTTAAGATAACGGAATTGAACAGAGGAATAAACTCTATTGAGTCAAAGTTATCTCAGTTATTGCTAATATTCTTATTTTTATCAGCAGGCCAGCGTCAAATAAGGGATTTTCACTTGTATTAACAGGCAGCTATCGGTATTTTCGTTTGAACACAACATAAAAATGCTGGAGCAGCAATGACTCAAGAAAATCAAAGCACTTTGCACCCAGAACTCGTCTTAGGTGATGTGCTGCCTTCTTACAACGATAATAATAATTCTAACCACTTATACGTTTCATTATCAGAATTAGTGATGGATCGTGTCTTCTACCACCCAAGTATCGAGAGTCACTTAGATACTTTGACTGATATTGAAAAAACGTCTTTAGAAGCGATCCTTGGCGATAAAACAGTCGATGAGCATTTTGTTTCGACCTTAGTGATTGCCATTCAAGCTGCCGTTCAGCCAAATCACACTTCTGTTCGTATCGCATTAAGTAGTGCAGACAGCTATGGCTTCCGTTCGCTACTTGGCGGGAACTGTGAAGCTGAAGAGATTAACCCAGCACTAGGCGTTCGTGGCGTTGCTCGCTATGCAACACCAGAATACAGCAAGGCTTTCGCTTTAGAGTGTCAGGTCATTAAAACATTGCGTGAGCAGGGTATTAACGTTGAAGTGGTTGTGCCTTATGTACGAACATTAAGCGATGCCGCTAAGATTATTGACCTGCTTGCCGAGCAAGGGCTACCACGCGGCCTTAACGGTTTGAAAGTACTGTTCTCGTGCGATGTGCCGTCTGCAGTGCTACTGAGCGAACGTTTACTGCATTACTTCGATGGTGTAGTGGTAAACGTTGATAGCTTAGCGTCTTTCACTTTAGGCGTAGACAAACACAATGAAGCTCAGCAACACGCTTTTGATCCACAAAACGAAGCGGTTATTACCTTGTTGGATATGATTGTTAAAGCAACCCTGAACGCGAAGAAGCCAGTGCTGCTAGTTACGCAAGGTTTAGTCGATTATCCACGTCTACAAGGTTACATTGCTGACCTTGAAGGTGTTGAAACGGTCGTGACTGCGTAAATCGATTAGCTTGCCTGATAAGCCGACTTAAGGCGCTAATGCTTTGAGAATGAAAGAGATATCATTGTGCGATGATATCTCTTTTTTGTAACATTTTTTTGACATTCTTATCGCTAGTCGATTAACTGGTCTGATGACTAACTTGGCTAGGTAATTCGAATGTTGACCCCTCTACAAAAAGCAAATTTCTACTTAAGCATGTTTGGCTTTTTCAAAGTCCCACTTATCTGGTTGTGCCGACCAAAACTACTCGCGTTGGACAACCAACATGTTGAAGTGAAAATCCCGCTTAGAAGGCGTACTAAGAATCACCTTAACAGTATGTACTTTGGCGTTTTGGCTGTAGGTGCGGATGTCGCGGGTGGGTTTCTTGCGATGAGCAAATCTCAGCAGCAAGGTGAAAAGATCTCGTTGGCTTTTAAAGAGGTGACGGGTAACTTTTTGAAGCGCCCTGAAGGTGATGTGCATTTCACTTGTAACGACGGTGAGCTGATCAACACTATGCTGGCAGAAACCATGTCGACCGGAGAACGGGTCAATCAACCCGTAACCATTATCGCGACTTGCCCATCTTTACATGGTGACGAGCCGATGGCGGAGTTCACGCTTACGCTTTCAATTAAGAAAGTCCCTTCAAGAAGATAGCGATTAAATAATAGATTTTGGTTTAGAAGTCATGGGTAACGTTGAAGAGATAAAACAACGGTATGTGAATGGTTTCCACATACCGTTATAGAGAACTTTATAACGGCTCTATGACTCTTGAGTGATCTGCTCAATATCAACTATTTTTGAACGGTTCATAACGATCTTCCAACGGTAGTAGGTTGGTTCGTTATCATGGTTGTTCTCTTTAATGATCAGGTTGAGAAGATGACGCTTTTCTACTGATTCGCGGCTCACTTGTCCTTCATTCAAGCGGTAGATCTTGTTTGAGCCTTTATCCATCAACCGTGTCAGCGCTCTTAGGCTGATCGATAACGTTTCACGAGTCTCCTCATAACCACTCATAAAGGTCGATGTCGACATCTCAGTATGAGAGCGGTAATGCAAGATTTGCTCTTCACGTTGTACCACACGCTTTTTACGGATCGACTGAATGCGATCTGCAAGCTTAGAAAAATTTGCGTAGTCCAACCATTCCAGTTTATGGCCTACTGACTTGTTGGTCGTTGGATCATAGTAACGACGCTTCCATTTTGGCTTGCCTTTACGCAGCCAGCGCCAAAGGATGTCTCTCAAGTCATCTTTAAAGATCTCACGCAGTGCGTAAATGAAAGACATTGCCACGATGAAAGAGGCGGTAATCTCACCAAGAAAGTCACGAGCCAAGATCACAGTAGTGGTCACGACAACCATCACCAAACCGGTCGCGATGCCTTTCACGGCACGCTTAACGTTCTTACCCATCGACGTTGTCTTTTCTTTAAGCACGATAGGGTGTTCAATCAAACGACGCAGCAAACGCATCTTGTTACTCAAGCGGGTAACGTCCTCTCGAACTCTTGCTGAGTTGTAGCGGTTCAGTTTACGGTGCGCGGTCTCTTTATCACAAAGCGTTAAGAGTCGTTCTTTAATCGTTGAATACTCACTACCTCGTGGCATGTGTGAAACTAGCGATAGGAACTTTTGCTCGGTATACCAAGATAGGTAGTTATCGATATTAGCGTAGTAGCGCTTGAGATTTTCTTCGTAAGGGATGCTTCGGCGTAGCTTCTTCAAGATATCTAAAGCCAATTCAATGACTTCATCTACTTCATCAGCCGTTACGTCGTCACTATCAGTTTTATTTAAGCTGCTGACTGCTTTATCTAACGCGATAACATATTGGTAGGCAAACAGACTCAAACTGACACGATACTGTGTTGTAGATAAGCGTCCACGTTTTGCCAAGCGACTGTGTACCAAAGGTAAAAGTGTTTTGTCACTATAGTAGGCACGTTTTTGAGTGATTGAGCTGTAGAAAAAGGCACTTTCAGAAAGCACTTCAGGAGTCAGTCCAAGTTCACCGGGAATGAATAGATAAACGTCCATGTCGAGCTTTTTGGTCTTAGCCATGGCATGGTTAATTTTAAGTGTTATCGCATCTTGTTTATCAACGGTGATCAACGATGTCTCCTAGAATGTAAAAATATGAATGAAACTAGCGAAAGCATATCAGAGATCACGTATAATCTCCGCCAAATTTAAAGTAGAGACAACCTTGATGATTAATATTGGTCAAATAAACAACTTAGAAGTAGTAAAACAAGCAGACTTCGGTGTATTCCTTGACGCGAGCGACTATGGAACCGTGTTGCTGCCGAAACGATTTACTCCTGAAGGTGTTGAAATTGGTCAAAAGCTAGATGTTTTCTTATACATAGATTCTGACAACCAGATCGCTGCAACGACTGAAAAACCAATAGCTCAAGTAGGCCAGTTTGGTTTGATGACGGTTGAAGGTGTTAACAGCACTGGTGCATTCATGAGCTGGGGCGTGAAAGGTAAAGACCTTCTTGTTCCTTTCAGCGAGCAGCGTGGCCGTTTAAACGAAGGTCAGTCAATCTTAGTATATGTGTATATCGATAAAGCATCGAGCCGTATCGTTGGTACAACGAAGTTCAACAAATGGTTAGACAACACGCCTGCGACTTATAAGCAAAATGAGCAAGTCGATCTCATTATCGCTGAGCGCAGCCAGTTAGGTTACAAAGCGATCGTGAACGGTGAACACTGGGGTATGATTTTCCCATCTGACATCATCGGTAAGCTGTTCATTGGTAAAACACTAAAAGGCTACATTAAAAACGTTCGTGAAGAAGACGGTAAGATTGATTTGTCTCTTCAGAAGGTTGGTGTGGCTAAGATGGATGACTTAAGCACTAAGGTTCTTGACCTGCTTGAGAAGAAAGGCGGTTACCTGCCTTTGAATGATAAGTCTTCTCCTGAAGTTATTTTCTCTGCATTCAGAACCAGCAAAGGTACGTTCAAGAAGACAATTGGTGGTCTATACAAATCTGGCAAGATCACTATCGACAAAGAAGGTATCAGCTTAGTTAAGTAAGCGGTCCTTTCGGTCAAAAAAAAGCCCAAACCTTCCTGTTTGGGCTTAGGGGAAAGGGCTCCGAAGAGCCTACGCTAATCGTTTTAATCTTTTGACTGTTAGATTGAAGTCTAGTTTAGATTCTCTAAAGTGAGATTTTTCTTTTTGGAAATAGTGACTTGAATTGATATTTATATAATTAGCTGTTGATTTACAAGCGCTCGCACACTGACTTATATGGCCGATAGAATAGAAAAAGCCCAAACAATTAACGTTGTTTGGGCTTTTTGTTTATTAAGGTGTACTCAGTGCGAACGCTTTTAGAAAAGGTTCTTATCGCGCACGAGTTCGCGTGGTAAACCGTTCTTCACTCGGTTGCCAACCCACTTACCAAGGCCGATGATTGCACCATTGTACTTCACTAGTACTTCACCTTTTCCTGACAAGTTTTCAGGGCGAACATCGCGGCCCATGAACCATTCACGAGCATCTTCAATACTAAGCTCTACAACATTAGCTTCATTACCTGTTGCGAGCGTTGTCGCTACTTGGTGCTGCCAGCGGTAACCTTTTTTATGGGTTTCAGCGATCTTGATTCCCATGCGAGAAAAACGGAACTCACCGATCATCGGCTCTAGCGCTTCTGGGAATAGCCAAACGTCTTTGTCGCGAATCCAAACCTGAGTATCGCTTGGCAATTCGATATCGAGAGTACTCATTAGTTGTTCAGCGACTTCTTGCTGAGTTTTCTTTGATGCTTTTTCAAATGGGAATTTACCCATACGTTTTTTAACTTCTGGTGGAGTAACAGACGCTAGTTTACGGATACGTGCAACAAAGAAACCTTCAGAGTCATAGACCTGTGGGAAGATGTGAAGAAAGCCTTCTTCTGTCGTGGTTGCTTTTGCGTTGTCGAATAGTGATTCCAGAGATTCGAATTCAACCGCATCACCAAAGGTTTCTTTTAGGTGATGACACACTTGTTGGTTCTCTTCGGTGCTAAGCGTACACGTTGAGTAAACCAAAACACCATTAGGTTTAAGAGCATGGAATGCACTTTCAATCAGATCTTTTTGCGTGTCGGCAATGTCGACCACTGATTGATACGTCCAGTTCTTCATCGCATCGGCATCTTTACGAATGGTGCCTTCGCCAGAGCAGGGTGCGTCTAGCAACACAGCATCAAACTGTTCTGGTAACCAACCACCAAAAACTCGACCGTCAAAGTTACTTAGAGCGGCATTACGAACGCCACAACGTTCGATGTTAGCGTGAAGGACTTTCACACGGCTTGCTGCATACTCATTGGCAACCAATACACCGCGATTATTCATTAGCGCAGCGATTTGCGTTGTTTTAGAGCCGGGTGCAGCCGCAGTGTCTAGCACCGCTTGGTAATCAGCTTCGCCTTGGAAAAGTGCCGAGGGTGGCATCATCGAGCTGGCTTCTTGGATGTAGAAAAGACCAGACATGTGTTCTGCCGTATTACCTAGTGGCGCTTCACTTTCGTCCGCTGTAATCCAAAAGCCCGTTTCACACCAAGGTACAGGTTCCAGTTCCCAGCCTTTCTCTTTTGCTCGTACTAGGAAGTCTTCAACACTGATTTTCAATGTGTTGATTCGAATACTTTTACGAAGTGGTTTTTGGCATGACGCAACAAAAGAAGCCATATCTAGATGACTAGGCATGATTGCTTCGATGTGCGTTAGGAATTCTTCAGGAATATATACGTTAGCGTGCAAAAGAGTATCTCGATTTATTGCATTAATGCGGGGAGTTTAAAGCAAAATGAGGCCGTCCTAAACCATATTTGCAGCAAACAACAAAAATGCAGCCTAATGGCTGCATTTTGATGAAGAATTAATCTTCCAGAAACGTCAGAGAGTTCACTCTATGGACGAGGAATTGCGGTTCTCCATGATTTCCACTCATCTTCGGCTTGAGGATAGAGGTAGAAAGACTGATCTTCGCTTGCTACTGGTTGAAGTTCATTTGTCGGTGGCGTTGAGAATGTAATACCACCTCTTAACAAGCTGTCTACCGTTCCGGCTTTGATGTTTGCGCCTGACAGGCCGATAGAGACATCGACGCCCGACACGTTCCAGAACACGGTGTTTGCGCGGATTAGATACGCGTAGTCAGGTTCTATTTGAATCGTAGATATGATGCGATCAGCAAACTCGCCCAGCTGAACATCTATAACACTGCCAATTTCTAGTTCACGGAATAGGATAGGTGTACCTTCAGATACTGAGCCGCGCGTTTCGCTTTGCAGTTGGAATATCTTGCCTTCAGGCTGCACAGGTCCTTTGCTAAGCTCAAATTTCGTGTTTCTTTCACCTTTGCCCGGGTCTACGTTGATGTGTTTAGAGAGCAGCGCAGAGACGTTTTTGATGCCATTAAGGCCAATCTCAGGTTCTGCCAACCAGAAGTGACTGTTCGTTACGGCAATCTTGTCGACGTACTCAGGTAAAATACGCGCAGTAATTTCAATGCCGCCCTTGTTGAAGTTCGGAATCACCAAAGTAACCTCACCAACAGTGACACCTTGATATTTGATCGCCATGCCCTTGCTGACTTCTTGATCGCCAGAAGAGGTGATAGTAATCGCGCGGCCAAATTTTCGAGCGGATTTCGAATCTTTATAAAGCTTCCACACATCGCCGAGTTTGTTGTCGATTCCTGGCAGAGAGTCAAAAGCAATACCGCCTTGGATAAGGGTTTTAACTGGTGCCGCTTTAATGCTGATACCCGATAGCGACGCATCAACCTCAACGCCTGAACGGTTCCAGAAAACAGTGTGCTTGTTGAGTAAGTGCGTGTAACGATTTTCGATTGTGACTTTGATTCTTACGCCACCGTCTGCAAGCTGAAAATCAGAAATATTACCCACTTGTAGGTTGCGGTAGAGGAGTGGGCTGCCTTTAGAAATTGAAGGTAACTCACTGGCAAACAAAGAAAGTGTCTTTGAACCAGACTGATTAAACTTAGCAATTTCTGCTAACGACTTACTTTGGAAAAGTTGGTAGTCCGTTCGAGCTTCAGATTTACCTTCACTCACAAAGCTAATCGAGCCGGTAAGAAGCTGTTTTGCTGGTGGGACCGTAACACTCAAGCCTGATTCGGTTAGCTCTGCAGTCGCACTACCTGTCACAAAGAAACGGTTGTGGCTTTTGATAAGGTGCGCGTACTCATTATCGATAAGTGCATCCATGAAGACTTCGTGTTTATCAGAGCCCGTACCAACACCATCAACTAATCCCACATGGATGATAGAGCCAACGGCAATGCCTTTGTAGAGAAGTTGTGTACCGACATCTAACCCGAACGAATTGTTCGACGTTAAGCGAATCGCAACGGATTTCTCTTGTTCCTGACTGAATTCATTTTTGCGGATTGCAGTAAATCGACGCGCCTTTTCACCTTCACCCGGTACCAAGGTTAAAAAGTTACCTGTCACTAAATTGGCAATGTTTTTCATGCCAGTAAGCGACAGTTCAGCCTCTTCTAGAACGAATTTACTGCCGCTGTTTAAAAAGTCACTGAATGCCGGTTGGATAGCGGCAGATGCAACGACGTTTTCACGCCCTTCACTTAGCGATAAATCAGTGATTTGACCGATTTCAATGCCGCGATACATGATCGGAGCACCCGTTGCACTGATTTTATTATCATCGGGAACGGCAATCTTGATAGAGATACCTCGACCCGCTGTTTTCAGATCTGGGTAGAGTTTGAACTTAGTATTCATCTCAACCGGTTGGCCTTCTCCTGGAGAGTCGACCGCAATTGAACCGCCAAGCAATGCACTTAGGCTCTCTAAGCGAACATCAACACCAGAAAAGCCAATACTGGCACCTAAGCCACTGACATTCCAAAAACGGCTTTGGTCGGTAATGATATGGCTGTATTCATCTTTAATCGACGCTTGAATCGTAACGGATTTCGCGTTGTCGTTTAACTGGTAGTTGTAAACCTCACCAATTGGGATTTTACGGTAAACGATTTGAGAGCCAACAGACACACCACCTAGATCTTTGGTCGTCAATGAGATGTTTAGACCTTCAGAAGCCAGCAAATCAGAAGGGGACGACTCTAAAGCCTGAAAAACGGTTTCTGGCTCTTCTTTAGTTTCGCTAGGATGTATAGCGATATAGTTACCTGAAACAAGTGCATCTAACCCAGAGATACCAGACAAACTAGCGGTTGGCTTTACGAGCCAAAAACGTGTGCCTTTTGATAGTAGTTTCTTCGCTTCTGGGTAGATGTCAGCATCGACATAGATGCTCGATAGATCTTTGGATAAGGTGATGTCGCGCACCATACCCACCTCTAAGCCTTGGTAACGAATCGTTGTTCGACCTGCGACTAAACCTGCGGCATCTGAAAAGTATATCTGCACACGTTGGCCTGCATCGTGGATCGATTTCATGACCAACCAACCGGCTAAGGCGACGGTTAATATCGGCAGAATCCACAAAGGTGAGATGCCTTTGTTTTTCCTTACTTCTGGTGAATATGACGTTTGTGATTGGTTATCGTTGTTCATTCACTGACTCATCTTTAGAGGTGTAGTTATCCCAAATTAGCCTAGGATCTAAGCTTTCCGCTGCTAGCATCGTGAGAACAACTACGACGCCAAAAGCGACTGCACCATAACCTGGTGTAAAGTTTAAAATTTGTCCGCGGTCGACCAAGGTCATCATGATCGAAATAACGAACAGATCCATTACCGACCATTTCCCCACCCATTTCACGATGAAATAGATGGTCATACGTTGCCTGTGGTAAACGGCGCGCTTCATCTTGATACAGATTAAGATGTACGCGAGGCCCAGTATTTTCGCGACTGGCACGACGATACTGGCAATGAAAATGATCGCAGCGATGCCATACATATCGCTATTAATCAGCGAAGCGACACCGGAAATGATGGTGTCTTCTAGCCTTTGACCGTTGGTAATAAGAATAGAAATAGGAATGACATTGGCTGGCACGATAGCCACGGATGCGGCAAATAGCAGAGCCCAAGTTTTCTGTATAGAGTAGGGCTTGCGGTGATATAAGTCATGGTGACAACGCACACAAGTATGACCGTCAGGCTGAGATAGGTGACAGTTGTGACAGTGTACGTTCTTACTCTCAGCAAAAGAGTATTCGGATTCTTTTGCCCAAGCTTCCCAGTAGCGACGTACACTGATACGGCTTACTAGTAATACGCTGAAAAGCTGCAGAAGAATCAGGCCAATCAAACCAGGGCCGACGAAAATGTCAGAGTAATCTTGCAGTTTGAAACATGAGACCGCCAAACTTACCAGAAACACATCCAACATCATCCAATGTTTGAGAGTCTGAATAATGGCTAATGCATAACGAAAGGGTGTGAAGATCTTAAGACGCAGTGATGCATGAGTGATGAGTACCGAGGTGCACACGAGCAACGGAGCGATCGAACTGCAGAACAGGATCAGCAAACCAAGTAGAGGAAAGCCTTCGCCCATTAAGGTAAAAACACCCGATGGTAACGTCGCGGGTATCATGACGCCAATCAGGCGAATACTGATGAATTCAAAAAAGTGCGATGGGATAAACAGCAATAAGCAGGTAATTGCGATTGCTAGGTTTCCAGAGAGGCTAGGGGTACCGCCTCTATAAAGCTGAGTTCCGCATCTTGGGCAGTAAGCTGATTTCCCTAAAGGGATGTCCATTTTATCTACGGGAAGTTCGCAGCCCTGGCAAAGACGCACTGAGCTGCTGTCGCATTGGTGTTTTGTTGATAAAGGGTTGGTTACGGATGGGGAGGTCACGCGACCTCCCAAGTTGAAACGTAAGTTAGGTTAGCAACCCGACTTAAAGACTCAGAGCCACAAACATCAGGCGTGCGATTGCACACTGCCGTAGAGTGTTTGATAGAGTCCTTGTTGTTCAACCAATTCACCATGTGTTCCCGTCTGTGTGACTTGTCCATCTTCTAAAACATAGATTAGATCGGCTTGTTTCACCGCTGATAATCGATGAGCCACTATCAAAGTTGTGCGATCTTTCAAAAACTCGCTCAACGCTTTATGCAGTGCTGACTCTGTTGCTGTATCGAGTGCAGATGTCGCTTCATCAAGAATAACAAACTTAGGATTGCTCAGCACCATACGAGCTATTGCTAAGCGTTGTCGTTGACCACCAGACAGTCGAACGCCATTCCTACCAATTTGTGTATCTAAGCCATTGCTCAGTTGCTTGATGACATCTTGCATTTGAGCGACTTCAAGCGCACGCCACAACGACATTTCGTCGTATTCAGCACCAAGGGTCAGATTATGCCTTAATGTATCGTTAAAGAGTATAGGTTGTTGTAAAACAACGGCAATTTGATTGCGTATTACATCAAAGCTGATGTCATCGGTTGTTTCACCGTTATAGCGAATGCAACCTGAGTCTGCTTGGTAAACCCCAATCAGCAACTGGATTAACGTAGATTTACCCCCTCCACTCGCACCGACCAAAGCGACTTTTTTACCTGCAGGGATGTGCAGCGATAGCCTATTTAAAACAGTGTTTTCTAATGTGTAAGAGAATGTAACGTCTTCGATGTCAACTGTCACTTCTTGATCTTCAGTAAATGGGTTCACTTTACTGATAGGGCGCTTCTCTTCTTCTAACTGAAGAAGATCGTTGATGCGTTGCAGTGCCGCTTTCGCGCTATACCAAGAGAATTGAATCCCTAGTAGCTCTTGAACTGGGCCTAACATGAACCACAAGTAGCCAAATACCGCGAAAATCTGACCAATGGTTAAGTCACTGAATAACACCATTAGCATCGCGACGGCACGGAAAAGCTCGAAACCTAATAAGAAGAGTAGAAACGAAACACGGCCAGCAGCTTCAGATTGCCAAGCGTATTTGTCGGCATCGATTCTTACTTGGTTTGCTTGAACCTTAAGCTCATCGAGAAAGATACGCTCTTTATTCGCCGCGCGCAGTTGGTAAATACCATCTAAGGTTTCCACCAAACGGTTTTGAAAGCGCTCAAAAGATTGGTTTTCGTATTTCTTAAGGTGTTTGACCCTGCTGCCTAGTTTACGGGAGAAATAAATCACAACAGGATTGACCAGTAAAATGAACAACCCTAAACGCCACTCTAGCCACAACAGCACGATCGCTGTACCGAACACGGTCAGGAAGCTGATGATAAATTTAGAAAGAGTCGAGCCAATGAACTTATCTATTGTCTCTATGTCTGTTATTAGGTGGGCGTTGATACCGCCGCTGCCTTTGGTTTCGTATTGTCTAATACTGATGCGACCAAGCTTATCTATCATCTTGCTGCGCATTTGATAGGTAATTGTTTTGGACACAAGCGTAAACTGACGCCCTTGCAGAATGTTCAACGCTTGGCTAACGGAGCGCATGATAATCACTAACAACAAAGTTAGTGCTATATAGCCAGTCGGTGTTTGTAATGAAGATGGAAGTAGGTGGTTCATCATCTCTAAGCCTGAAGCGGGCTTATCGAGTAATACTTCATCAACCATTAATGGCATGAGCAACGGGATAGGGACACTAATGAGAGTTGCAAATATGGCAATAATGTTAGCAAACAGTAATTTGGACTTGTGTTTTTTTACTTGAGTTATTAACCAAGAACGGCTAATAGTGTCTTCTGAATTGTTCATTGTAATGAGAATAAGTCCTATTTAGTTTGATGGCCGCATTCTACTGCGTTCTCTTGATAATGGAAGTCTCAATTTAATTGGAAGTTAATATGAAAATAGAACATTACCAACGCTTAACCAAACAAGCCGTTGCATTAATTGAATCAGAAACCGATCTAACTGCTAATCTTGCTAATATCAGTTCATTATTATTCATGGAATTGGATGACTTGAATTGGGCGGGTTTCTATTTAATGAAGCAGGATTTAGCTAAGGAAAAAGACGAACTTGTACTGGGCCCTTTCCAAGGTCAACCTGCTTGTGTGCGAATTCCGGTCGGGCGTGGTGTGTGTGGAACTGCGGTTGCGACGAATACAGTTCAGCGCATTCATGATGTCCATGAGTTCGAAGGTCACATCGCTTGTGACGCTGCAAGTAACTCAGAAATCGTTATTCCGTTCTCGATTGGCGGAAAAATCGCGGGCGTTCTTGATATTGATAGCCCAAATGTTGGTCGTTTTTCTCAAATTGACGAGGACGGATTGACATTTTTCATGGCAGAAGTGGAAAAGCTGCTTAATTCGCACGCGAACAAGGCATAAATTATTCTCTTACTGTGGTTTTTCCCAAGCATCTCTCTATAATACGTAAAAATATTTTCTTAATGCTCGCGGAAAACCGCAAAAACCAGGAACCCACATGGAAAACACTGAAAAGTTAAAAAACAGCAAAGAAGTTATCGCATATATTGCTGAATGTTTCCCTAAATGCTTTACTCTAGAAGGTGAAGCGAAGCCACTTAAAATTGGTATTTTTCAAGATCTTGCTGAACGTCTAAATGAAGACGAAAAAGTAAGTAAGACTCAGCTTCGTGCAGCGTTAAGACAGTACACATCATCATGGCGTTACCTGCACGGCGTAAAAGCTGGCGCAGAACGTGTTGACCTAGACGGCAACGCGTGTGGCACACTAGAAGAAGAGCACGTTGAACACGCTAAAGCTACACTTGCAGAAAGCAAAGCGAAAGTTCAGGCTCGTCGTAAAGAACAAGCACAAAAAGCTCGTGAAGAGGGCAAAGCGAAACCTAAGGCGAAGAAAGCTCAACAGCCTCGTCGTCAAGCGCCTAAAGCACCAAAAGTAGAAAAGCCTGTAGAAACACGCGCTTTGAACGCTGACGAATTCATCGCTGGCAAAGAAGTAAATGTGAACATGGGTAAAGGAAACATGGCTGCGACCATTGTTGAAATCAATAAGGAAGATGTGCGTGTTCAGTTAGCAAACGGCCTACAAATGGTTGTTAAAGCGGAGCACTTGCGCGCTTAAAGGAGATACTCCTACGCATGAAATGCCGTTCAAAATTGACACTGATTGCTGCTAGCTTTTGGCTAGCAGCTTCAGCTCAGGCTCTTGAAGCCAAATTAGATCAGGACGATTTACCTCTACTCGCTCCTGAGGTCCAACACGAAACTGCTAGTAAACGTGTTACTTCTCGATTTACTCGTTCTCACTATAAACACTTCAATCTCAACGATGATTTCTCTCAAGCTATCTTTAATCGTTACTTAGAGATGCTGGATTATAATCGTAATATCTTCACTCAAGCTGATATTGACTCTTTCTCTGCGTCATCTAAACAAATTGATGATCAGCTGAAATCGGGCAATAACCAGATTGCATTCGATGTTTATAATCTGTCTATGCAGAAGCGTTTTGAACGTTTTCAATATGCATTGTCTTTGCTAGATACAGAGATTAAGTTTGATACCGATGAAAGTATTGAGCTCAATCGTAGTGAAGCGGAATGGCCAAAAGATATCGCTGAAGTGAATGAGCTTTGGAGAAAACGCGTTAAATATGATGCGTTGAATCTAAAACTTACTGGTAAAGAGTGGCCAGAGATTCAAGAAGTTTTGGAAAAGCGTTACAACAATGCGATGAAGCGTATTACGCAATCGCATAATGAAGATGCTTTCCAGATCTACATGAACGCATTTGCGCGTGAAGTTGATCCTCACACAAGTTACCTTTCTCCAAGAAATGCAGAACAATTCCAATCTGAGATGAACCTATCTCTAGAAGGTATTGGTGCTGTGCTTCAGATGACAGACGACTACACCGTTATTCGCTCTTTAGTTGCTGGTGGCCCTGCGTCAAACAGCAAACAATTGAGTGATGGAGACCGCATTGTTGGTGTTGGTCAAGATGGCGAAGAAATTGTTGATGTTATCGGGTGGCGTTTAGACGATGTAGTACAACTTATTAAAGGCCCTAAAGGGACCAAAGTTAAGCTACAGATCTTGCCAGATGGTAAAGATGCAAAAAGTCACGTTGTCACAATTGTTCGCGATAAGATTCGTTTAGAAGACCGCGCTGTTAAATCAGAAGTGATCGAGAAAGACGGCAAGAAAATTGGTGTATTAGAAGTACCAAGTTTCTACGTTGGCCTTTCTAAAGATACCGATAAACTGATCACCGAGCTTAAAGAGCAAGGTGTTGAAGGTATTATTGTTGACCTCCGAAACAACGGTGGTGGTGCACTGACTGAAGCAACTGAACTCTCTGGTTTGTTTATCAAAGAAGGACCTGTTGTTCAGGTTCGTGATAGCTACGGTCGTGTCAAAGTGAACAGTGATACTGATGGTGAAATCAGTTACCAAGGTCCGTTAACGGTATTGGTGAATCGCTACAGTGCTTCAGCATCTGAAATCTTTGCAGCAGCGATGCAGGATTACGGTCGTGCAATCATCTTAGGTGAAAACTCTTTCGGTAAAGGTACGGTACAACAGCATCGTTCTTTGAATCATATTTATGATTTGTTCGACAAAGAGTTGGGCTATGTTCAATACACAATCCAGAAATTCTACCGAATCAATGGTGGCAGTACGCAAAACAAGGGTGTAGTACCTGATATTGCTTACCCAACGCCAATTGACCCAGCAGACACTGGTGAAAGTGTTGAAGACAATGCTCTACCTTGGGACAGCATTGATAAAGCAAATTACTCAGTGTTACAGCGTAACGATGAGCAAATTGCTGCTTTAACAGCTCAACACCAAGCTCGTATTGCGACAGATATGGAATTTGGCTTTATCGCGCAAGATATTGAAAAATATAAGGCAGATAAAGACGACAATGACCTTTCTTTGAATGAAAAGGTTCGTCAACAAGAGAGTGATGATGCGGATGCGCTTCGTCTAGAGCGTATTAACCAACGTCAAAAAGCCGCTAAGTTAGAGGCATTTAAAACGTTGGATGATATTCCAAAAGACTACGAAGCCCCGGATGCTTATCTTGATGAATCAGTTGCTATCATGCTGGATATGATCAAGAAATAAACAAAATACCTGTTATAAGGTGATTGTTTAAAGACGTACTATTTGAAAAGCGAGCTTAGGCTCGCTTTTTTTGTACCTGTGTTCTTGCCTCGAATAATGTCATGTTAACGGCATGCTTCCTCGCTTTTTAACTTGCTGCAGAACCACTGTTATTTGATTTTCGGCTGTGAAGTACACTGTAAAAATAACTAAACTTAAGTATTATTTTTCGAGTGATAATGACATTTAAGTTACTTCGCACTTAAAATTTAGTGACTTAGATCATATTTTTTCGCTTTCTATTCATTACGTGCCTAAGCTTAAAGAAAACGAGGGGACGCTTATGAAATGGATTCTACTATTTTTATCTTGTTTAAGTTTTGTGGCTTTTGGGAGCGAGGTCGCTTCGAGTAACCAACAATCAAAAAGTGATAGTAATCTATCTCATTTTGACCTTCCTTTGCTGCTTGGTGATTGGTATTTGATGAATCCTGATCCTGAGCAAGGCACTGAAAACTTTAGAGCGATCAAGCTCACTCTTGATTCAAACTACTCATTCACTATCGATATCCAAAAGAAAGACTACAGTGTCGATCATTGGGAAGGTTTGTATAACGCCAATGAAGACACGATTATTTTGGGTTTGAATACCTCAGAACCTCAGGTTTACGCGTACAGCAGTAATCACAACATGCTGAATCTTAACGGTGTTATGTTCACCAAGGCCTTGCCAAATGCATTGGCGGGAATCTGGTCAAGTGCCGAACTGTCTGGAAGCGATCTACGTGCGAGTAACATTCAAAAAATGGATTTAGTCCTTCAGCCGGACTTTATATTCATGTTCCGAGTATCAGATGAAGAAGGTGGTGAAGTCATTCGTCGCGGGGTGTATTACACAGAAGGCGATCAACTAGTGTTACTTTATGAGAACGGTGAACACGGCACTCGATATACACTGAACAGCGATGTGTTAACGCTGCAAGGTGAAGAGGGAGATATGTTTGCGGTACTCAATCGCATTCGATAATCGTGAGTTTTAGCATTAACGGCGTACTCGTTGATAATATTGTGCACAGTTCATTTCTTAGGCGTTCCTGTCTGATTTGATTGATAAAATAGCAAAACATGGAGGCATTTTCTTACAATGCCTCCTTTTTTTAATATTCCCCTTGTTTTATTGGCGCTCAACCTTTAGATATATACAGTTAAAAAATAATTACGTATAACGATCAAAAGGAACCCGTCATGGCACATACACCTCAAGCCAAGTATCGTAAAGATTATCAATCACCATCTCACACGATTTCTGAAATCGATCTTACTTTCGATTTGTACGACTCAGCATCCATTGTTACGGCTGTTTCTAGTGTTAAGCAGGAGAAAGACAGCACGACATTAGTACTTGATGGTGAAGGCTTGAAGTTGGTTTCTGTTTTGGTTGAAGGCAACGAATGGACTCAGTACGAGCAGTCTGAAACTCAACTTACGCTGAATGACCTTCCAAAAGAATTTACTCTAACTATCGTTACCGAAGTTAACCCTGAAGGGAACAGTGCACTTGAAGGCTTGTACAAGTCGGGTGGCGCGTTCTGTACTCAATGTGAAGCTGAAGGTTTCCGCCGTATCACTTACTACATGGATCGCCCAGATGTGTTGGCGAAATTCACTACAACGGTAATTGCAGACAAAGCAGAGAACCCATTCTTATTAAGTAATGGTAACCGTGTAGATGAAGGTGAAGCTGAAAACGGTCGTCATTGGGTGAAGTGGCAAGACCCACATCCAAAACCAGCGTACTTGTTTGCTTTAGTAGCGGGTGACTTTGATGTACTTCGTGACGCATACACTACACAATCGGGTCGTAAAGTTGACCTAGAAATCTTTGTTGATAAAGGCAATCTAGACCGTGCGAGCCACGCGATGGTTTCTTTGATCAATTCAATGAAGTGGGACGAAGAACGTTTCAACTTAGAGTACGACTTAGACATCTACATGATCGTAGCCGTTGATTTCTTCAACATGGGTGCGATGGAAAACAAAGGCTTGAACGTATTCAATTCGAAGTTCGTTCTAGCAAACGACCAAACTGCAACGGATACAGATTACCTAGGTATTGAAGCAGTAATCGGCCATGAATATTTCCATAACTGGACCGGTAACCGAGTGACTTGTCGCGATTGGTTCCAGCTGAGCTTGAAAGAAGGCTTAACCGTATTCCGCGATCAAGAGTTCTCATCTGATCTTGGCTCTCGCGCAGTAAACCGAATCAACAATGTTCGTATTATTCGCGGGCCACAATTCGCTGAAGACGCAAGTCCGATGTCTCACCCAATTCGTCCAGAAAAAGTGATAGAAATGAATAACTTCTATACTTTGACCGTGTACGAAAAGGGCAGTGAAGTGATCCGTATGATCCACACATTGTTGGGCGAAGATGGTTTCCAAAAAGGCATGAAGCTGTACTTCGAACGTCACGATGGTACGGCTGCAACATGTGAAGACTTCGTCGCGGCAATGGAAGATGCGTCGGGCGTTGACTTATCTCAGTTCCGCTTATGGTACAGCCAGTCTGGTACGCCGACGCTGTCTGTTGAAAGTAAGTACGACGCAGAGAAGAAACAGTACACGTTAACAACTCGCCAAGTAACAGCGCCAACTCATGAGCAAACGGAAAAGCAGGCTCTGCATATTCCTCTTGATATCGAGCTGTACACAGCTGCAGGTGAAGTTGTTGAGTTACAATGTAACGGTAAGCCAGTTCATAATGTATTAGATGTGAAAAAAGCAGAGCAAACGTTCGTGTTTGAAAACGTTTCTGAGCAACCGATCCCATCATTACTTCGTGAATTTTCTGCGCCAGTGAAATTGGAATATGACTACTCAGATGAAGAACTGATCTTCTTGATGGTGAATGCTCGCAATGAATTCTCTCGTTGGGATGCGGGTCAAATGCTATTAGCGAAGTACATCCGCAGTAACGTGGAGAAAGTTCAGCAGGGTCAAGCGTTTGAGCTTTCTGATTCTGTTGTTGATGCATTCCGTGGCGTACTGCTGAGTGATTCACTAGAGCCTGCGTTTATTGCAGAAATGCTTTCTCTACCAAGCCACAATGAAGTATCGGGTTGGTACGAGCGCGTTGATATTGATGCGGTCGCATCGGTTCTTAACTCGATGAAAGTTACATTAGCTGCAGAACTTGAAGACGAGTTAGCGGCGGTTTATCACAGCCACGCACTAACAGAATACACGATCGATCACGATTCGATTGGTAAGCGTACTCTACGTAAAGTTTGCTTAAGTTACTTAGCTCATACTGGGCAGGGTAATGACTTGGTTGTTGCGATGTATCAACAAGCGAATAACATGACAGATACGATGGCAGCAATGGGCGCGGCAAACAGTGCACAACTACCATGTCGTGAAACCTTGATGGTGGATTACAGTGACAAGTGGAAACACGATGGTCTTGTTATGGATAAGTGGTTTGCATTGCAAGGTACAAACCCAAGTTCAAACGCACTTGAAGTGATCAAAGCGTCGATGTCGCACCAGGCGTTCAGTTTGAAGAACCCGAACCGTACCCGTAACTTGGTCGGTTCATTCTTAAACATGAACCCGGTTCAATTCCACGACAAGTCTGGTCAAGGCTATGCATTTGCAGGCGAGATCTTACGTGAACTGAACAGCAGCAACCCGCAAGTGGCTTCACGTCTGATTGATCCACTTCTTAAATTCCGTAAGTACGACGATGAACGCCAAGCTCTGATCAAAAAAGAACTAGAGACGTTAAAGAACATGGACAACCTAGCAAAAGACTTGTTTGAGAAAGTGACGAAAGCACTAGAGGCTTAAGTCAGCGCGCATTCAGGTAACTGTTTGCTAATAAGCGGTTTACTAATAAACTGTTTGCTATAACGAAAGGTCATCAGTGGTAGAGAATATCTGCCACTGATTTTTTGTTTCTGGTTCATCGAATTTTCGATAAGCTAGAGCAGCTTCAAGTTCAGTTTCACCGTCAGACATCTAAAAGTGCCAAAAAACACTGGCACTGTATATTTATACAGGTATCGTATGAATCGCTATATTTTCCAACTTAACATCTCATATCAGCAGTTTTTGGCCAGCTATTCTGGTACGGCAAGTAAAGTTCAAGTGATAACAACAACAGGTTTACGCTTACAGTTACCTGCAACTCGGTTCAGACCATTTCTTACACAAATAGGGGTTAGAGGGCAGTTTAGGCTGACAACTGACCAAAAAAATAAGTTTATTAAGTTAGAAGCTCTGTAAACCTTGGCATGCCTAGTGAGTTAAAAGGAATCTTAATCACATAATCAAACATTTCAGCTCTTACCACCTCCAAAACAATTAACTATTTTTCAATAATGCTTTTACAATAAATGAATGCATTACCTTTGCTTAACTCGTTAGTAGAAAAGCGCTCAACGGCACGTTTCAAACACCAGATTAAGTGATCCCCCTAATAATAAAATATAATTCTAATTGTGGAGTGTGACTATGACCGCACGTGAAACTGTGGTTCCAGTTTTACTTGAAAAAGTTTACAAGCTGATTCAAGACAAACTTGACCTTGCTCATCGACCTCTCGTAACTCAACTTGCTCAACACTTGTTTAGTAACGTTTCTCACGACGATCTGACTCAGAGAAACGAATCCGATTTATACGGTGCTGTAGTTAGCTTATGGCATCACATCAATGAAAAGAAAGCCGACGAAATCTCTGTACGCGTTTTCAACCCGACGGTAAGTCGTCAAGGTTGGCAGTCTACTCATACTATCGTTGAGATAGTCGTTCCAGACAGCCCATTCCTTGTTGATTCCGTAAAAATGGCATTGACTCGCCTAGACCGTTCTTCTCACCTTATGCTTCATAACCCAACACAAATCTCTCGCTCAGATAAGGGCAGTGTTGTCGGTGTAAGCAATAACGAAGGTGCATTCCAATCGCTTTTCCATATCGAAGTTGACCGTCTGAGTAGTAAAGCTGAAATGACAGCACTTAAAACGGAGTTGCTGGATATCTTTACCGACACTAGCTTAGTCGTGAACGATTGGTTGAAGATGGTTGAAAGACTTGAAGAAGTGACCAATCAAGTTGAACAGCAAAAAGAGAGCATTCCAGTAGACGGCCAGCGCTTTGATGAAACGTTGGCGTTTCTTCGTTGGTTAGGCCAACACAACTTTACATTCATGGGTTATAAGGAATATGACCTAGTTTCAGTTAACGGCGACACTGAACTGCAACCGACCAAGGAGCAAGGTCTTGGTTTGTTTGCGAACTCAGATCGTGTACGTAACGTTAAGCTATCTGAGTTTTCTGATTCGGCACGTCTTGAAGCGAAAAAGCCTTATGTGCTTATCGTAACCAAGGGCAACACGGCTTCACGCATTCACCGCCCAGCTTACAACGATTACATTGGTATTAAGAAGTTCGATAAGAACGGTAAGGTCATTGGTGAGCACCGCTTTACTGGTCTTTACACATCTGCCGTTTATAACCAAACCGTTGAAACGATTCCTCTTGTTCGCGAGAAAGTAGAACGTATTTTGGATGCGAGTGGTTACCGTGAAGGTTCATACTCTTACAAAGCGCTGCACAACATTCTTGAAAACTACCCACGTGATGAACTGCTGCAAGCTCGAGAAGAAGAGCTACTAGAAGTCGGTACGGGCGTAGTACAAATGCAAGATCGCGATCTCCTGCGTTTGTTTGTTCGCAAAGACCCGTTTGGTCGTTTCTTTAGCTGCATGGTTTACGTAACAAAAGATCGTTACAACACTGAGCTTCGTCGCCAAACACAGCGCATCTTGAAACAGTACTTTGGTTGTGAAGAAGAGGTTGAATTTACAACGTACTTCTCTGAAAGCCCGCTAGCAAGAACGCACTATATTGTTCGTGTTGATAACAACAACATGGATGTGGACGTGAAAACAATTGAGCAAAATTTAATGGAAGTATCGTCTACGTGGGATGACCGTCTGTCTGAATCTATCATTGCAAACTTCGGTGAAAGCAAAGGTCTTCCATTGTCGAAAGAGTACATGCGTGCATTCCCACGTTCGTACAAAGAAGACATGATGCCAGGTTCTGCTGTTGCCGACATTGAACGTTTAGAAGCGCTAAGTGAAGACAACAAACTGGGTATGCTTTTCTACCGTCCTCAAGAAGAAGCGGCAGATTCAAAAGCCGTTCGTTTGAAGTTGTTCTACCACAGCGATGAGCCAATTCACCTTTCTGATGTTATGCCAATGCTTGAAAACTTTGGCCTACGCGTTATCGGTGAATCTCCATATGAAGTGCGTAAAACCAACGGTGTGACCTATTGGATCCTTGATTTCTCTATGCTGCACAAGAGCGATAAGACCATTGATCTTCGTGAAGCTCGCGATCTTTTCCAACAAGCCTTTGCGGCAATCTGGGCGGGTGAGTTAGACAGCGATGGTTTCAACCGCTTAGTACTTGGCGCTGGTCTTTCTGGCCGTGAAATCTCAATCTTACGTGCTTATGCTCGTTACATGCGTCAAGTTGGTTTCCCATTCAGCCAACAATACATTGAAGACACATTGTCTCATTACCCAGAATTAGCGAAAGGGCTAGTGAGCCTATTCGGCAAGCGTTTTGACCCGAAACTGAAGGGCAGCGTAAAAGGCCAACAAGATCTTATTAAGAAGATCACTGAACAGTTGGATCATGTAGAAAGCTTGGATGATGATCGTATCATTCGTCGCTACATGGAAATGATCACTGCAACGCTTCGTACTAACTACTACCAAGTAGACGAGAATAAGCAGTCTAAACCTTGGTTGGCTCTGAAAATGAGACCAAGCGAGATTCCAGATATCCCTGCGCCGGTTCCTGCGTTTGAGATCTTCGTTTACGCACCAGACATTGAAGGTGTGCATTTACGTGGCGGTAAAGTAGCACGCGGTGGTTTACGTTGGTCAGACCGTCAAGAGGACTTCCGTACTGAGATTCTAGGCCTAGTTAAAGCGCAACAAGTTAAGAACACGGTTATCGTACCGGTTGGTGCTAAAGGTGGTTTCGTTTGTAAGCGTCAACACATGATGTCTGGCCGAGACGAGATCTTTGCTGAAGGTCAACGTTGTTACAAGCGCTTCATCCGTGCATTGCTAGACGTTTCAGACAACATCATTGAAGGTGAGGTTATCCCACCTAAGAGCGTTGTTCGTCACGATGAAGATGACCCATACTTGGTTGTTGCAGCCGATAAAGGCACCGCGACATTCTCAGATCTAGCGAACTCAGTAGCTGAAGAGTACAACTTCTGGCTAGGTGATGCGTTTGCATCGGGTGGCTCTAACGGTTACGACCACAAAGCCATGGGTATCACGGCGAAAGGTGGCTGGGAATCGGTTAAACGTCACTTTCGCGAAATGGGTATTAACTGTCAAAGCACAGACTTCACTGCCATTGGTGTGGGTGATATGGCGGGTGACGTATTTGGTAACGGTATGCTGCTATCTAAGCACATTCGCTTGCAAGCTGCGTTTAACCACATGCACATCTTCATTGACCCGAATCCAGAATCAGCATCAAGCTGGGTAGAGCGTGACCGTCTGTTTAATCTGCCTCGTTCAAGTTGGGAAGATTACAATAAAGACCTGATTTCTCAAGGTGGTGGCATCTTCTCTCGCCGAGCGAAGTCTATCTCTTTGACACCTGAAATTCAGAAAATGCTGGGTACCAAGAAAGCATCAATGGCACCAAACGACTTGATCAAAGCGATCTTGTCTATGAAAGTTGATCTACTTTGGAACGGCGGTATTGGTACTTACGTTAAGTCTTCTAGTGAGACTCATACCGATGTGGGTGACCGTGCAAATGACGTGCTACGTATCGATGGCCGTGACCTGAAAGCTAAGGTTGTTGGTGAAGGCGGTAACTTGGGTATGACTCAATTGGGTCGTATTGAATACGCTCTAACGGGCGGTCGAGTTAATACTGACTTTGTCGATAACGTTGGTGGTGTAGATTGCTCGGATAACGAAGTTAACATTAAGATCTTCTTGAATGGCTTGGTGTCTAATGGTGATCTTACCGTTAAGCAACGTAACCAAGTTCTTGAATCTATGGAAGATGAAGTAGGTGAAATCGTACTAGACGACGCTTACTGCCAAGCTGAGTCTATCTCTGTTACTGAGCATCAAGGTGTAGGCTTAGTGAAAGAGCAAATCCGCTTTATCCACACAATGGAAAAAGCCGGGTACTTAGACCGTGGTTTGGAATACATCCCAGATGACGAAACGCTGCTAGAACGTGAGAAGCAGGGCCAAGCACTAACAAGACCAGAGCTATCAGTATTGATCGCTTACGGTAAAATGGTTCTAAAAGAAGATCTTGTGAGTGATGACATTGCGAATGATGAGTTCCATGCTCAACAACTGATGCAATACTTCCCAACAGAGTTACGCCGTAACTACTCTCAGCACATGGATAACCATCCACTTCGTGCAGAGATCATTGCGACTGCGCTTGCTAACCAAATGGTTAACGAGATGGGCTGTAACTTCGTGACTCGCTTGCAAGAAGAGACGGGCGCGAACATTGTTGATATTGCGAATGCTTACGCGGCATCACGTGAAATCTACGGCCTGGGTGAGGTATTGAAGAGCATCCGTGAACTGGACAACATCTCAAGTTCTGAAGCTCAATACGAATTGCTTTACCATGTACGTCGTACGCTTCGTCGTCTAGCACGCTGGTTGCTAAGAAACCGTACCGGTAAACAGTCAGTGAATGCATTGATTGAGCTTTACCAAGGTGATGTCGTCGCAATTACTGAGAAGCTGGATGAAAACCTAGTGGCTTCAGAAGTAGAAGAGCATCAAGCAATGGCTCAAGTATGGATTGACCAAGGTGTAAACGCTGAGCTGGCTAATTCCGTGGCTCGTTTGTCTAGCTTGTACTCAGCACTGGATATATCCACAGTGGCTCGTGAAACAGGTAAAACAGTACAACAAGCTTCTAAGCTTTACTTCAACCTCGGTGATCGTTTGTCACTGCATTGGTTCTTGAAGCAAATCAATGGCCAAGCTGTAGACAACAACTGGCAAGCACTGGCGCGTGCAGCATTCAGAGAAGATCTGGATTGGCAGCAACGCCAGTTAACTGGTCAAGTACTTAACTGTGGTTGTGCTTCAGATATCGATGTGATTAAAGCGCTTGATGACTGGATGGAAAGTAACTCTGTTTCTCTACATCGTTGGGAAAGCATCCTAAACGAATTCAAAGTAGGTTCTGTTCATGAGTTTGCTAAGTTCTCAGTAGCACTGCGTGAATTGATGCTGTTGAATCTAAACTGCATGTCAAAAGACTAGTTACTAGATAAGACGAAAAAGTATAAGGGCAGGCCAAAAGGTCTGCCTTTTTCGTTTCGGTAAAGTGGAAACAATAGGCCTAACGACTTTTGAAGAACAAACTTCGACGCAAACGTTGTTTGTTGTTAAGTGACCTGATGGCTGTACTAAGGTTGAGATTAGAAATGGCTTAATAACTTGAAGAAACGATAACGTTTGCTTAATAATGAACCTCATTCGTTAGCAAACTTGATTATCTTACCCTTACAGACAGTAATAGATTGAATAGTTGGGTAAATAAGTAAATAATAGCGCCCCGTTTACACGGGGCTTTTTTCTATCGGAGGCACAATGCTTTACCGTCTAGCCAGAACTGGCTTTTTCCAACTTGATGCCGAAAAGGCACATGATCTTGCAATTCAAAATTTCAAGCGCTTCACAGGCACACCTATTGATCTTTTGTATCGCCAACAATTACCTCACCGACCTGTAGAGTGCATGGGTCTTACTTTTAAAAACCCAGTTGGCCTTGCTGCTGGCCTAGATAAAAACGGCGAATGTATTGATGCATTTGGCGCAATGGGTTTTGGTTTCGTAGAAGTAGGAACAGTGACTCCACGTCCGCAAGCGGGTAACGACAAACCTCGTTTATTCCGTCTTGTTGAAGCTGAAGGTATCATCAACCGCATGGGTTTTAACAACCTAGGCGTCGACAACCTTGTTGAGAATGTTAAGAAGTCGAACTACGATGGCATCTTAGGCATTAACATTGGTAAGAATAAAGACACACCAATTGAAAAGGGCGCTGAAGATTACTTGATCTGTATGGAGAAGGTATATCAATACGCTGGTTACATTGCTGTGAACATCTCTTCACCAAACACTCCAGGACTTCGTTCTCTACAATACGGCGAAGCTCTAGACGATCTATTGTCTGAACTTAAAACGAAACAATCTGAACTGGAAGAGACGCATGGTAAATATGTTCCTCTTGCTCTTAAGATTGCTCCGGATCTAAGCGACGACGAAATTCGCCAAATTTGTGAATCATTGATCAAAAATAAGATCGATGGTGTGATCGCAACAAACACAACATTGGATCGTTCAATCGTTGAAGGTATGAAACATTGTGATGAAGCGGGTGGCCTAAGTGGACGTCCTGTTCAATCTCGTAGTACTGAAGTAGTTCGTAAACTTCACGAAGAGCTGGGTGACAAACTGCCGATCATTGGAGTAGGTGGTGTTGACTCGTATGTTGCTGCAAAAGAGAAAATGATGGCGGGCGCGAAGCTTGTACAGGTTTACTCTGGTTTCATCTACAAAGGCCCAGGCCTAGTTGGCGACATCGTTAAAAATCTTTAAACGGCAAGACGCTTTTATTTCTGAAAAGCGACAATCTGGCATCGTCTTAATAAAAGAGACACTGTAACTCACTGAGTTGTAGAGAAAAGCGATAAGAAAGAGGAATTCATTTCCTCTTTTTTTTTGCCTATTGCTCAGTAAAATTACTGTAATTGAAGGTAATTTTGCGTTTTACCTAATGGAATGGTTCAACAGTGTGAGACGAAATGATGCTTAAACCTAGCGATACATGGAGTTGGTATTACGATGAGCAGCAATGTTCATTAATGCTAAACCTCGGAGAGGATATGATTTTCAAAACGAATCTGGTCCGCAATAAGCTGGTGGACTGCGCGTTTCGAGATAATGAATTCACCGTTGATGACGCATCTTCATACCAAACCTTCAAAGAACAAATTTCTGGCTTAGAACTGTCTGAGCCTCGTCAAGCTGAATTAGCACTCTATTGTGTGGCAGCAAAGCGTTTCCATAAGCCTGTACAGCCTAAGAGTTGGTTCTTCGACTCACAAGGTACTGGCCATGAATATCCTCAAGAAGGGGATATTGTACAAATGAATAACGAGCATAGCTTAGGGTATTTCATTGTATTAGAAGTGGGAGAGTGTGCGAGCCTATGTGCATTTGTTGACCTAGAAGAGTTCCTGTTAACGCCTTCAAAAGGACTGCGATTTGGAGACTCAATCAAGGTGATGCACGATAGAATGGTAGACGCGAACGCTATCCTTCATCAGACACACATAGCGATGGTAGGTTAACCTCTAATCTAGCACATCATTTCAACCACGCATCGCAGCACACAAACGTATAAACCTTCCTCAGAATCGGCTCATTAGCCGATTTTTTTGTGCCTAAAAAACCTCATCCTGATAAATACATCACGGCTTAACCATTTAAATAGTGAACTTACGACTATTTTTTCACCTTAATTTCTGCCCGTTTTCATCGCCAGAAGAGTAAATCTACCGTCTTTATTCCCTGTTTTTGGTCTTTTGTAGTTAAATTCCATCCATAAATCTACTTTGGTATATACCAGTTTTGAGGTGAATATAAATTCACATTGCTACTTTGGTTAATAAGTGGTCAGAAATGAAGTTGGTTTGATAGGTCTTATGTTCTAAGGGGATGTGGGTAAGCGATCGCTTCAAGACTGTGCATTTGCTAGCCAGTTAGTCGAAAGATTCAATGAAAAGACGTGTTTAGTGTGATGCTCTAGTTACAAATTCAGGTATAATCGAACTCATTTTTATCAATAAAAGAACACTATGAATCAATATCTAGCGGTTACCTCAAACGGCCTTGAGAATTTATTAGTTGAAGAACTAACCCAACTAGGGATTACAAACGCAAAACCTGTTCAAGCAGGTGTTAAATTCAAAGCGACCAATGAGCAAATTTATCGTTGTTGTTTGTGGAGCCGTTTGGCTTCTCGATTTGTACGTGTCCTTTCTGAATTCACTTGTATGGACGACATGGATTTGTACCTATCAACCACTGCGGTTAACTGGGTAAATCAATTCCATAGCTCTAAGCGTTTTGTTGTTGACTTCAATGGTACGAACAACGAAATCCGTAATAGCCAATACGGTGCGATGAAAGTAAAAGATGCCGTTGTTGATTGCTTTGAGAAGAAGTCTTTACCTCGTCCTTCTATTAGCAAAGAGAACCCAGACATTCGTATCCACGTTCGTTTACACCGTGATAAAGCGATTCTTGGTGTTGATATGGTAGGTAGCGGTCTTCACCAACGTGGTTACCGTCCTGAATCAGGTCGAGCACCACTACGTGAAACTCTTGCTGCCGCGATTCTTCTTCGTAGTGGTTGGGACGCAACTAAGCCTTTCCTAGATCCAATGTGTGGTTCAGGTACGTTAGTGATTGAAGCGGCGATGATGGCTGCAAACCTAGCACCGGGTGTTAAACGTCAGAAGTGGTGTTTTGAATCACTAGAAGATTTCGAACCAGAGCTATGGGCTGAAGTGAAAGCTGAAGCGAACGTTCAAGGTCGTCGTGGTGTTAAGAAAGTGGAATGTAAGTTCTATGGCTACGACAATGATGAACGTATGATCAAAACTGCGCGTGACAATGCTCGTCGTGCCGGTGTTGAAGAGTTGATTGAATTCGAAGTAGGCGATGCTGCAAAGCTTAAGCGTCCTACAGAGTTTACTGATGGTGTGATTGTTTCTAACCCGCCTTACGGTGAACGTCTTGGTACCGAGCCGGGTCTTATTGCACTTTACACAGCATTCGGTGCACAGCTCAAAGCTGAATTTGGTGGCTGTAACGCATCTATCTTCTCTAGCTCAGACGAGCTACTAAGCTGCTTACGCATGCGTGCAGATAAACAGTTCAAGTTGAACAACGGTGCGTTACCTTGTCACCAAAAGAACTACTCAATTTCAGATCGTCCGATGTCAGAGCGTCCATCAGGCGAGCAAGAACAATTGATTGCACCTGATTTCGCGAACCGTCTTAAAAAGAACATCGGTAAAATTGGCAAGTGGGCTAAGAAAGAGCAATTAGATTGCTACCGTATCTACGACGCTGACCTACCAGAATACAATGTAGCGATTGATGTATACCCAGGTCACCTTGTGATTCAAGAATACGCAGCGCCTAAAGATGTACCGGAAGAGAAGGCAAAACGTCGCTTAACCGATATCATCCGTGCTTCTATTCAAGTAACAGGCGTAGAAGCAAACAACGTTGTGCTTAAAGTTCGTCAGAAACAGAAAGGCCGTTCTCAATACCAGAAATTGGCTCAAGACTCATCGAACTTAGAAGTGAACGAGTATGGCGTTAAGCTGATTGTTAATCTTCATGATTACCTAGATACCGGGTTGTTCCTAGATCATAAGATCACTCGTCGTCGTATCGGTGAGATGGCCGCAGGTAAGGATTTCCTAAACTTGTTTGCTTATACAGGAAGTGCATCTGTTCATGCTGCTGTGGGTGGTGCTCGTTCTACAACTACTGTTGATATGTCTAATACCTACCTAGAGTGGGCGAAAGAGAACATGGAGCTTAACGGTCGTGTTGGTCGTCAACATCAGTTTGTTCAAGCTGACTGTCTACAATGGCTAGCTAAGGAGCAGGGTTCTTATGATCTGATCTTTATCGATCCACCTACGTTCTCTAACTCAAAGCGTATGGATCAATCTTTCGATGTTCAACGTGATCACATTCAGCTGATGGAAAACCTTAAACGTCTTCTTCGTGAAGAAGGCACGATTGTGTTCTCTAACAACAAGCGTCACTTCAAAATGGACTTGGAAGCTCTAGATGAGTTAGGTCTTAAGGCTCAGAATATCTCAGCGAAGACACTTCCATTGGACTTCTCTCGCAATAAGCACATTCATAACTGCTGGTTGATTACACATAAGTAGTTAAGAGATCGTATAAGGATATATAGTGCTGACTCTCTACAGTACAGAAGGGTGCCATCTATGTGAGATGGCATTCCAACTCACGGAACAGTTAAACATTAGCCATCACGTCAACGTTGTTGACATTGCATTTGATGATGAGCTCTTTTCCCGTTACGGGGTCACTATTCCGGTGCTCAAATTTGAAAGCTCTGACCTTTCTCAAAGCTCAGAGCTTAACTGGCCATTTGGCTTGTTAGAACTTAATGATTGGTTAAAGAAGAATGGCATTACTTACAATTCATAATGGGCAATTAGCGTTTGGTGATCACCCATTATTAGATCGTGCGGACTTCGTGCTGCAAGAAAACGAACGTGTATGTTTAGTAGGGCGCAATGGCGCTGGTAAGTCGACATTGATGAAAATCCTATCTGGAAACATCATCATGGACGACGGTAAGATGCAAATCACGCAAGATGTGGTTGTGTCTCGTCTAGAACAAGATCCACCGCGTAATGAACAAGGTACAGTTTATGACTATGTTGCTGGTGGCCTTGCTGAAATCGGCGAACAGCTGAAGATCTATCATGATCTTCTGGATCTCATCGCGACAGACCCAAGTGAAAAGAATCTAAACCGCCTCACTCGCGTTCAAGAACAACTGGATCATGCTAATGCATGGCGTTTTGAAGATCGTGTAAGTAACGTATTGGCAGCACTTAAGCTGACTGCTGAAACCAAACTGACAGATTTGTCTGGTGGTTGGCAACGTAAAGCGGCACTTGCTCGTGCGCTTGTATGTGACCCTGACGTGCTTCTACTCGACGAACCGACTAACCACTTGGATGTTGCAACCATTGAATGGTTAGAGGGCTTCCTGAAAGACTTCCGCGGTTCAATCATCTTTATCTCGCATGACCGTGCGTTCATTAAATCGATGGCAACACGTATTGTCGATCTTGATCGCGGTAAATTGAGCTCTTTCCCGGGCGATTACGAAAATTACCTTGTTGAGAAAGAAGAGGCGCTTCGTGTTGAAGAAATGCAAAACGCTGAATTCGATAAGAAGCTTGCTCAAGAGGAAGTTTGGATTCGTCAGGGCATCAAAGCTCGTCGTACTCGTAACGAAGGCCGTGTTCGTGCGCTTAAGAAGCTACGTGAAGAACGTTTGAACCGTCGTGAAGTGCAGGGCAAAGCGATTATCCAAATCGACGATGGCCAGCGTTCAGGCAAGATTGTATTTGAAGCTGAGAATCTTAACTTTGGCTTTGAAGGCAAAGAAATTGTTAAGGACTTCAGCTTCAACATCATGCGTGGCGATCGTATCGCTCTGATTGGTCCTAACGGTTGTGGTAAGAGTACGCTACTTAAGCTGCTTCTTGACCAGCTTAAGCCTGATTCAGGTCGTTTGCATTGTGGTACTAAGCTTGAAGTCGCTTACTTTGACCAATACCGCGAAATTCTAGACCCTGAGAAGTCTGTAATTGATAACCTCGCGGATGGTAAGCAAGAAGTGACCGTAGGTGGCCGTGAGCGTCATGCTCTAAGCTACTTACAAGATTTCTTATTCTCTCCAAAACGTGCTCGCACTCCTGTTAAAGCACTATCTGGTGGTGAGAAAAACCGTCTGTTATTGGCGCGTATTTTCCTTAAGTCGAACAACTTGTTGATTCTCGATGAGCCAACCAACGATCTAGATATCGAAACTTTGGAACTTTTAGAAGATTTGCTTGCCAACTATCAGGGTACGCTGCTTTTAGTGAGTCACGATCGTCAGTTTGTTGATAACACAGTGATGACAAGTTGGATCTTTGAGGGTAATGGCGTTATTGAAGAATTTGTTGGTGGTTACCACGATGCTCAGCAGCAAAGAAAGCAAGCATTAGAGTACCGACAGGTTGAAAAGCCATCAAAGCCAGCGAAAGTAGTTGAGGAAACTCCCAAAACTGCACCAGTTAAGGCTAAACCTAAGAAGTTATCGTATAAGCTACAACGAGAGCTAGAAGCGTTACCAATGCGTTTGGAAGAATTGGAAACTCAAATTGAAACTCTTCAGGAAGAAGTCAACGATCCAAGCTTCTTTTCAAAATCTGTAGAGCAGACACAACCAGTATTAGATAAGCTATCTGCAGCAGAGCAGGAGCTTGAAGTTGCTTTTGAGCGCTGGGAAGAGCTCGAGGCACTACAACAGGAAAGTTAAGAAGTAATAATGACTTGTACTAAATTCAAATTAACAACTGTTGCAGCCCTAGTTTTGGCTGCAACTAATGCCAACGCTGCGCTTTACAAGGTCGTTGAAGTCACTCCTTCAATTACAGGTGCCTCTGAAATCTATGGTGTGGCGATTCAACCTGGTGTTGCGACAGACGGAACGAATGAGCTTGCGTTAGGTTGCTTCGATTCAGCTGCAACCAACTGTACCGATAGTGCATTTAAACTTGCTGGTGAGACTCGCGATACGCTTGAAGCGGTAAGTTATCGTGAAGAAGTACCATTCGCAATGGATGCACCATTTCAGTACATTCAAGAGCGTGATGATTTCGAAAACTATTGTTATCGAGAGCTGAGATATTCTACATGTGAAAGTTGGGCTGAAAACCGTTGGAATGACACTTGGAGTAAGGAAAGAAATGACCTTACTCACGTAAATGCGAAAGCGTTTGTTGAAGGTGGGGATACTTTTGAAACTCGCAATACGGTAATCAATTCTTTAGATGAGAATGCCCAACCTGTGGGGATCAAATCCAAAGATGATATTCGCAATAATGCATTGTTTACGACGACAGCGGCGCCAACTGGAGCTTCAGAAACTCGTGCTTGGAAAGCGATAACGGCAAGCAACGGTACCGTTTACAATGTAGGTAGTATCTCTGAAGAGTTTGATCCGACTGACACTTCTGAACCAGATAAGGCGTTTGCTTCTAAAGCGGCAATTTGGGGTGGCACAACAACAAAAGAAATTGATTGGGTCAGAAGTGGTAATGCCCAACAAGGCGATTATTTTGCTCAAGGCAGTATGCGTTCAATTGTTGAGTCGAGTTCGATCTTTTATGGTGTCGGTTACAACACTGTAGATGGGAATGGCGACCTTCAAGACATGAACGCAAGTGTTTTTGTTAGTGATTCATTAGACATTTCAGGCTCTTGGTCAACGAAAGTTATTAGCGGTGCAGAGGTTAAGTCTGGTTCATCTAACGATGATGCTAGATACAGTAACTCAGTAGCAACCGATATTAACGACAACTTGTTTGCAGTTGGATATTCAAAACGTAACGGTTATGTTCCTGAAAATGGTAGTGCCGGTAATAAGCCTTTTATTGTAACGGATGCTAAAAACCCAACAGCAACGTATTTGTCTGGCGGTATCTTCTTCAGTGGCTCAAGCGGTGAAGCTAAAGCGGTAAATAATTACAATGAACTTGTTGGCCAGATCGATGCGGAAACGACGCGTGAAGTCGATGGCAGCGAAAGAAGACACAGAGGCTTTATTTACCCTTACGATCTCCCGTCTTCAACTGATGAACGCCGTGTTGATATTTTTGGTGGTAAAGCATGGTGGTTAGATGACTTAACAAATGATGGTGATGCGTCTAGTCACAATAACCAATTTAGAATCATTGATGCGACGGATATCAATGATGCTGGCGTGATTTCAGCAACGGCTATCAAATGTACAGTCGACGGTAATGATAAGCCTTATGACACAACATCACACAACTCATACTGTGGTGGTGCCTCATCTAACGCAGTCGAAAAGGTTGTAGCTGTTAAGCTTATCCCAATCAAGGGAGCAAGGTATGACACTGGCTCTGACATTGATAGCGTAGTAACTCGTAGCACCGACACCGAGAAAGTTGAGCGCCAAGGTGGTAGCCTAGGTTGGTTAACTTTGACTGTGCTTGGTCTATTAGGGTTCCGCAGAAAATTTAAATAATTTTATCTCCTGAGCCCGAGTTCACAATTCTGAACTCGGGCTTTTTTTCACCTTGAGAAAAGTGAAAATTTGACCGATTCTTAAAGTTGGAGTCACAAAAACTCCGTAAAGTTGTAATCATTGTATGTTAGTAAATGTAACACCCGTATGAGGACTGCACTATGAAGAGACAAAAGCGTGATCGACTAGAACGAGCACAATCTCAAGGCTACAAGGCTGGTTTAAATGGACGGTCGCAAGAAGCTTGCCCATATAGCCAAATGGATTCTCGGTCTTATTGGTTAGGTGGATGGCGTGACGCCAAAGATGACAAGCAATCAGGTCTCTATAAGTAGATAGGGCGTAAAGAATTCAAGGTCAGGGCTCCATTGTCTGTTGATTACAACGGCTGGAGCCTTGTTAGTTTCAGAACAACACAAAGACTCCCAGAGCTATGTAGCATTCTAGTTTCGCTATCATAAGCGTATCGCTGGTGGATTTATCCTGTTTCAAGCTTAATACGGGATACTTTAATGCACTATAACTAAACTTATTGGAACGAAAATAAAGCAGCCATGGGCTGCTTTACTAAAAATCTAACTATTAGATTAGAATGCTGACGTATCTTGGAAAAGGCCAACTTTCAAATCTTTAGCAACGTAGATCTCTTTACCATCAACAAGTACGCGACCATCCGCAAGGCCCATAACTAGACGACGGTTAACAACACGCTTCATGTGGATCTCGTAAGTTACTTTTTTTGCAGTAGGTAGAATTTGACCAGTGAATTTCACTTCGCCAACACCTAGAGCACGGCCTTTACCTTCGCCGCCAACCCAACCAAGGTAGAAGCCAACAAGCTGCCACATTGCGTCAAGACCTAGACAACCAGGCATTACTGGGTCACCCGGGAAGTGACAATCGAAGAACCATAGGTCAGGAGTAATATCCAGCTCAGCAAGAACTAAACCTTTACCGTAATCACCTTCAGTTTCAGACATCTTAGTGATGCGATCCATCATTAGCATGTTCGGTGCTGGTAGTTGAGGGCCTTGTGGCCATAGTTCGCCTTGGCTTGATGCTAGAAGCTCTTCGCGAGTGTAAGAATCACGTTTGTTTTGCATTATCAATTACTCCGATTTTTGATAGGTGCATATTAGTGAACAGGTGTACGCTAAACAAGTCCGATCAGTACTAGACAAACCAGTTTTTAATGCGTCCAACGATTCCAATAGGGTGCTCATGTCTTTCAAAGTTTTCAATACGTTCCGCGATTTTACTCAGAACGCTTTCTTGTTCATCGTCTCTAAATGGCTTGTTCATAATGAGAGGAATTGCTTCGTCTACATTAGACACAGACCAAATATGGAATTCTTCATTCTTAATGCTTTCAATAAGGTCAGGCTTTAGTGCAAGATGCCTTAAGTTCGATCTTGGAAGGATCACACCTTGTTCGCCTGTTAAGCCGTTGTGCTTACACACATGGTAGAAGCCTTCGATTTTCTCGTTTAGCCCGCCAACAGCTTGCACACGTCCAAATTGGTCAACTGCACCTGTAACCGCAATTTGTTGATTGATAGGGTATTCAGACAAAGCACTCACCAGAGAACAAAGCTCAGCAAGAGAAGCACTATCGCCGTCTACTTCGCAATACGATTGCTCAAACACAACAGAAGCAGCGTATGGCAACGGATCTTCAAGGTTTAGTGCGCTGCTCACAAATGCTTGCATGATCATCATGCCTTTAGCATGAAGATTACCACCCAGCTCGGCTTTGCGCTCAACATCGGCAATATCACCATCACCAAAGTGAATAACACAGGAAATTCGTGCAGGTTCACCATACGATATTGGGTGTCCCGGTACATCGATGACCGTCAATCCATTAACTTGACCAACTTGTTCACCTTCAGTTTCGATAATGACTTGGCCATCACGAATATCATCAAGGGCGCGTTCTGGTAGATAAGATTCACGGTTGTATTTGTGCTGTTGAGCTTGCTGGATATGGTGAATATCAATCTCACCATTGTCGGCTTCAATCAAAGCTTCGTTCAATAACGCGTTGTGCCAAATAGGGCACAGTGGGATATAGCTTTGATCTTCGGTTTCTCTTGCTCCGGCAGTAAGAATGCCAGTCAACGCTTGTTGCGTGATGGTTGGCAATTCATAACGTTGTTGAAGCCACTTAAGGTAACCAAGATATTGAGTCAAAGTCTCTTCAGAGAGCTTGATATCTTGTTCAATTTCGCTAAATAGGCAAAAACCGGTTTGAATATCGCTGTCCAGGTAATCAAGGTCACCTAGTTGAGCTCTGTCTCCAACCACAATCAACTTAATGTTGTAAGTCAAAGGCAAAGTCGGGGATTGGTTCAAGTGCTCTGGATTACTGCTGATTGGTTCTACGACTTCACCAAGCAGTGCTGATTTAAGCAGTAACCAGCTTCCTGGGTTGGCCAAGATCAAGTTTGCTGAAACGATCAGATAGCCGTTGTTTGCTCTAGCCAGTAGGCCGGGCTTTGTCGCTACAACCTTACCGTCTTTTGACTGAACTTGGTCAAACAGAGAGACAGCATTTAAAGACTCAGTTTTTATAACCGGTAGAGTGTGATCATCTAAAGCAGTGACTAGAGATTCAACAATCATTTGACGATAGATCGAATTGTCTGGAGCGTTTACAAGTAAAACACGCGAAAGGTTAGACAAACGGACAAAGCGGGTTAGCGCATCTTTGAATCTATGTTGAATATCTGAAAACGGGAAAGGCGAGATGTCAGGGAATTGCTCTAATTGAGCGCTATATTCGTCGTACTGAGGCGTAACATGTCGCCAATCTACTTGAGTCATTTAAGTTTCTGATTATGATAATGAGGTAGGGAGTATATAGAAAAACCGATCTCGCTTGTAGCTCTATGTTGTAGTTACTAATCACTAAGCTAATATAAGTATGATCTTGGTCTATTCTTTCAAGATCATAATTGTTAAATAGCCTATTTTGGGTTACGCTGTCACTAGGATTAACTCTCGAGATTAGACATGAAATATCAGCAACTTGAAAACTTGGAATGTGGTTGGAAATGGAACTATCTGGTCAAAAAATGGAAAGAAGGCGAGTCGATCACCTGCCACATAGATTCAAGCGAAGCTGACGTTGCTGTTAAAGCCTTATTGAAGCTTGAACACCAACCTACAGGTGTCCCTGAGTGGATATCTAACAACATGTCTCCTGAGCTCGATAACAAGCTTAAACAAGCGATCAGAGCTAAGCGAAAACGCCACTTCAATGCTGAACAAGTTCATACAAAGAAGAAATCAATCGACCTTGATTACCGTGTATGGGAAAAGCTATCTCAACGTGCGAACGAGCTAGGTTGTACGCTCTCAGATGCCATCGAGTATTTGGTTAGCGAAGCGTCTCGTAGTGAGCAGGCCAGCAAGACGGTGACTAGCCTCAAAGAAGACTTAAGCAAGCTCCTTTCTGACGATAAATAACCATCAACAGTAGTGGTGACATTATGATGTACGTAATCTTAATCGGTGCGGTATTAGTTTTTTGGTTAGTAGCAGTCGACCGACCGGTATTGAAAATTAAATTTAGCTACGGGGCGATCGAACAAGTTAAAGGGCATCTTCCACCGAGCTTTAAGCACAACCTTCAAGAGATTGCTCATAACAATACCTTTAAAGGCGAGCTAAAAGTGTATGCAAAACGTTCTGGTTACAATCTCAAGTTCACTAAAGATGTTCCTAAAAACGTACAGCAACGTATTCGTAACGTGTTCCCGCATAATGGTTTTAAGTCTAAAGGCTCAAAGAAAGCGTAATCGTTGAGAGTTACGCGTTAGCTGGTCAATCCTCATACTAAGTTAATCCTTCATTTCTCTTAAATCTCCGCATACTGTTCTCACCCTCAACAAAGAGAGAGCAGTATGAGATATCTAGTATTACTATTATGTTTTTTATCCCCAGTCGCTTTTCCCGACGATGCATTGGTTAATCCTGTAGCTAAAAAGATAAAAGTCACCGTCATGAAAGGGCTCAACAAGAGTAATGTTGATTTCGAGGGTTATTGCGATCTGATGATTGAGATGAAGCACTCTAAAGGTTATGCAAGAATCAAAAAGGTGAGAACGTCTGGAGATAGTAAAGTTTGCAAGCAGGCGAAAAAACACCTACCGACGAAGAAAAGGTTCAAATACAGCTTTCCAGAAAAGTATATCCGGCTACATATCACACACTAGCCACTCTCAACGCACTATAACTAAATATCCTTAATTTTATTGAAACAATTTCGTGAACCAATCTCTAATTTCTATTAATATTAGTTTTGTTATAAAGGCAGGATATGCCGATACAAGAGCATTTACGACAAAGGAAAGTCACGGTTGTTGTTAGCAAATAAAAGTTATACCCCTGAAGTAGTTGAGATCTCAAGGAAGGTCTCAATCAATGTTGAAGCTCGCTTTAATCGATGGTTAATCTCACCTGAATATAAGCTCGCACAATCTACAGTAGACACGTTACTAAGTTTGGAAAATAGGTATTGTGATAGTGTCATATTTGATGAATCTGACCGCATATCTCACAATCAACGTATTTTATTGCGCTGCGAGCAGGATAGAGTCAATGCTCATCGTGAAAAAGTCGACGCGAAGCAACAAACCTTACGATACGTTATCGATGATGTCAGCAATGCCGCTTCTGCGCTAATGCTTGAGAAGCTTCAAGGTACCTTAATAAGTTCGTTGTTTTCAGACTTACCCGATTACAATCAGTTCGCTAGTGTTGCGTATTCGCCATCTTTAAACTTTTCCAAACTCCATGAAATATCCGCGAAAAGTAGGCCATTGAGCTCAAGTTTAATCGAGTTTGTTTCCAATCAAGAGTTTGCAGATAAATATGGAAAGAAATCTAAGGTAATTCTCGATCCAAAAGTTGCAGCACGACAAATAGGAATAGAAAATTGTCGTTTATTGTTCCCATTGTTAATGAGTCAACAGCTGATTAAGTGGAATGATGTCAACATTAAACACATCACACCTAAGGTTTGGCAACACTTGGTCGTGACGTCAAATGCGACTCGAATTCGACTTCAAGAAACGTCGGTTAAAGATCCTAACGTAGGCATTTTACTTGGTGTGTTGAGAGTTCTGCCTTTGTTTTTAATTTGTAACCACTTTTCTTCAACGTTTGAAGACGCATTGGTAAAAACGATGCTTGGTTATCGTGAAGCAAGTGACAAGCATGACGAATATTATGCTTGTACTGAGGTGATGCCAAACACACAGTTTCTTGAATCAATGGTCGAGCAGCTAGAGCTTAAGCTACTAAAAAACCTCGTTGAATTTATAGATTGGAGTCCTGGAAATCAGTTCATCAAGAGGGCACTTCTAGAGGATGTGAATGACATTCCAGTACTTGAGCGAACGGTTTATGGTGCAGCTTTGGCTCAAGGTAGAAAATATTCTGTTTTCGAGGCGTTAGATAATAGTGAACTATTTAACGTTAAGCACCGACCTTATTGGTTTTCAACTGTTCAAATGTCTATCGCGACGATTGAGCAGATGCAAGATAAAGGATTGGGAAAGCTTACGGTGAACATGTAATAAAAAGAGAGAGTCTCATTAATGTCGCTCTCTTTTTTGTTGCGCTGTAACTTTATGTGAATGTCTTGTTTTGGCGCTAAACAGTAGGATTACACTCTACTTAACTGACCACTTCGAAGGTAAACGACTCTTGCTTTGCTATTGCGTGTTTAACAGGGATACCAAGGCGCTGGCAAGTCATCAGAACTTTCAATTTCCTGTCGGCAGGAGCGTGCTCTGACAGAATCACCGAGCTTAGGCACTCTCTATTAAGGTAGAGTTTATTTCCGATCATCTCGTCATCAGGTAATACCCAGCGGTATTCCTTTTCATAACGCCAATTAGAATGCTTAATTTTGAATATCTCAGCTCCCAGTCTTGATGTTTGTAAACCTCTTAGCGATGCCGGGCGGAACATATTCGGTTCGTCTTCATACTGGACTTCAAAACAGTTGAGATTGGCCTCGCCGTTATAGCAGTTGAGATCATACTCGATACACATGCCTTTAAAGTTGTCACCATACTGCGACCATAGTATTGGGTGGTCGTTCGACTGAGAGAAACACATGATCTTAAAGTTTTGTTGAAGCTCTTTGTTGAATGCGTGGTTAGATTCAAAAGGGTTATTAAAAGTTTTAGCGTAATCAAACCACAACGAACACTCGGAAATAGATTGTATGTTTCTGTCGTGGAGCGATCTGAACTTATAAAGTTTAGGCAACATATCAAACACCTAGTTTACAAAATTGCCTGATGTTAACACTTTAATTTACTTTTAAGGATTGAATGCATAGCATTTGATTGCTTAACCACCAAATTTATTCATATAACTGTTTGATAGATCAAAATTTAAACGCGAAATAGTAGCCTGTTAAAGTGGTTTATTTTGCGTTAAGGCTAAGTTTTCAGGCTGCAGCTTTAAATAAAGATACAACGTAACTTTTATAGACTGATTCAGTCAAGATAAAGGACCGATTAAAGCCCACTTTAGAGAGTAAGGCTTTGCTAGAGTGGGCTAACGGTTATTCGAAGGGGTTAAAACTTGTATCGCGCACCAATATAAGCGGTTTGTGAAGAAACATCGACATCGTAGATTTCAACACGTGCATTTCGGTAGCCAAGGTGAATGTCGATATTGTCTGAGACTATCGCACCAAGCTCCGCACCAACTTGGTAAGCTGCTTCTGATTTAGATTCCGAGGTTCCTGGCATTTTTACGTCCATATCCATCGAGCCAACACCAGCTAATAAAGATACATACAGATCTAATACGTCACCTTCAACAATAAACTTTGGTTTAATGTTTACGAAGAAAGCATGGCCTTCAATATCCATTAAGTCGTTATAGCTAACTTTTCCGATTTTTCGGTACTCGGCTTCTAGCCCCAGTTTGACGACATCATGTGTATTGAATTCGTAGCCTCCAACCAAGTTATAGCTAAAGTCTGATAGATCAGATGAATCTTCAATGGCGCTGCCACGATATTCTAATTCAGTTTCATTATAAAAGCCGATATCAACACCAGCATAAAAATGACCATGCTCTCTAGGTGAGTTTTCGTTTTCACTAGCAAGCGCCTGCGAGCTGATGCCAAAAAAAGCGGTGAATAGCGATAGGGCGATTGTACTGATTTTCATGTAAAGCCTTCTAAGATAATAAGTTATTCTGTTCCAGAATATGTTAACAAACAAAAGATACTCTAACTAATTGAGAACTAGCCTAAAGATCTGATTTTAAAGACTTGTTGGTAATAGAAGTGTCATTATCGCAGTTATGAGACAAGTTAATATAGTCCAGACAGAGGTTAATAGAATTTATGTTGCACTGTAACTTACGATTAGCCAAGTCGTTTATAGAAGTTCGTTTTGGATGGCAACGCAGTTTGGTAACAATGACCGTTGGGCATCAGAAAATTCAAAGTTAGTGGTTTGAAAAACGAGTACGGATGTTACTGATGACGTTGATAGTTGATTCAATTTGGTGAAGAACAAGCCAACATAGGTAAACAAGACTAGATGATTCGGGAGTTCGCTTGGTCTTTTGGGACCGTTAAATCTAGCGAACAAGAGTAACCAAGTCTTTTCAGTTTATTGGTAGTACGGACAATAGACCGAGAGTTAGTGGAAGCGTTAATCATCTAGGTTCTTTTGGTAAGCAAAATCAGGGTAATAGCTTTTAACACTCAACCAGCAGAGACTCTGGACTAACTTTGGAGAGGCATCCGTAATTAGAAGTCTTAATTAAGTTTGAGCAGACATGTGATAAAGCCATCACGATTTAATCCAATTAACGCGGAGTCAAAGCCAGCCAGTAATTAAATAGATAGATTCATGCGGCGCTGTACGTAAAATTACGCGAGTAACAGGCCCTGAAACCTCTCAGATTTCAATCTCCTTTTTGCTGCGTATTATGTATATTATGTTAAATGGTGTTTGGTATTTATAAGGCAGGTATCTTTGTGCGATGCCCTGCCTCTTGTTTATCTACCAAATCGATGTTCTATTTAACAGTAAGGCTATTTACCATAAAATACCTAATAAACATATTTCCTAATCTTCGATTAAGAATACGTTTATTAGACTTCAAGCATTAATCGATCAATTGCTTCTGTGATCTCTTTAGTTCTTACTGGCTTGGTCACGAAATCATTCATGCCGACATCTAAGCACGAACATTTGTCTTCTACTGATGTGTGTGCTGTTAGCGCAACGATTGGTGTTTTGATGTTTGCGTCTCTCATGTATTTGGTTGTGGTTAATCCATCCATGACCGGCATCGACACATCCATTAAGATAATGTCTATTGATTCGTTGCCTCTTTCAATAAAGCCAATCGCTTCTTCACCATTACTTGCGATGAAAACCTCGTGGCCTTGTCTTGTAAGGATTAACTTTATCACCATTTGATTCGTTGGATTGTCTTCGACAACTAACACTGAATAACGGCTTCTTAACTCTCGTGAAGATTCGTCTTCTTTGTTAGCCAGATTATTCGTAACTCTAGTAAGCACTGGCAACTGTACTTCGAATTTGGAGCCTTTTCCAGGCTCACTCTTTACCGATATGCGCCCGCGCATTAGCTCAACCAGTCTTTTAGTGATGGCCAAGCCTAAACCTGTGCCACCAAATCTACGTGTGATTGTGCTATCAGCTTGCACAAATGGACTGAACAGCGACGAAAGTTGTTGCGAGCTAATGCCAATCCCTGTGTCTTCCACCGTTATATAGAAAGAGCTCTGCTGGTACTTTATAGAAACATGGACATGCCCACGCTCAGTGAACTTAATCGCGTTACCGATCAAATTAAATAGGATCTGTGCCAAGCGACTTGGGTCGATGTAATGAAGTTCACCTTCAGGGATATCGCTAGTTACTGTTAGCGGCAAACCTTTATCGTCTGCTGTCTTCTTTTGTTCAGATAATACAAAAGTTACAGTGTCTCTTACGTTGCTCCATCGAGGAGCCAACGAGAAACACCCAGATTCAATCTTAGAAAAATCCAATACGTCACTGATAATTGCCAGCAATAGCTCAGATGATGTGCTCATATTAAGCAGTATAGACTGTTGTTCTTCGTTCAATGATGTGGATTTTAGGGCGTCTATTAGGCCAATTATGGCATTTAGCGGTGTTCTTAATTCATGACTCATCATCGCGAGGAATTCAGACTTGGCCTTGTTGGCTCTTTCTGCGTCTTTTCTTGCTGTGACAAGCTCTGCGGTACGTTCTCGAACGGTTGCTTCAAGCTTTTCTTTGTTCTCAATATCGAAAACAGCACGCTCTATCAACGGTCGAAAACGGTTTAGTGTGGCCTTAGTTTCAATACTAAAGTGCTTGGTATTCGAGTGGATAAAGATGATGACGGATTGTGTTAGTCCGCTATCGATACCAGTAATTAGAACAGAGTTGATTTGATCGAGGATAATGGGATGTAAGGAATTGAATTCACCCAGAGACTTGGGTTCAAAAAGGATGGCGCATTCTCCATTGATCACTCGAGATAACTTGCCACAATCACTCCAATTCATCTGTTCGAAGACTTTGTTATTGCTTAGCAGGGTTTTGAAACTGCCTTCGTTCCCTACCCTTGATACCACGATAAAGTCATCAAACTTAATGTATTTTTTGAGCACGAACTCGAGACTGGAGAATATCTCAGATATGTTACTTGCCTTACTGATCGCAGAGATGGTTGATAAGATCACCCTGTTCTCTTCAGCCAGCTTTCGCTCACGGGCTTTTAGTTTTTGCAGTTCAATACGTGCTTCTTGCAGCGCTTCTTGACCTTCAGACCCCATTACTTTTTCAACCTATAAAACGTTGCAGACGATACCATTAAATTCCCGTGTGCATTCTCGCCACCAGAGAGCCTGCCTTGTTCACCAAACGTAAATGGACATATGTATGGGAGCCCATTAAGTGCTTGATTTATTTGGTCACAAACCTCATCCATATCTTGTTTAAGGTTCAACATTGAGCCTGCACAAAAGATATTGATCGCCCCTAGTTTCTCTTCAAGATCCATGTCGTTGTAGTATGAGGAGTGAATGATATTCGCGGCGCGGCTAATCAACTGCTGCTTAGACCCTTGCATCAGGTAGATGGTGTCGCCTTCACTGATGTCTGTGAACAGCTCAATCCCATTACACTCCGTCTCTCTGATCGAATGAGACAATTTGAAATATGGGTAATCGTAAGAAGAGCCGACTTTCCTGCCTAATGGGTAGACTGACGACTTTTCGAATATGTAGCCATCATCACTGCCATCTAAGTGGAAATTAGTCCATTCGTTGTAAACGGTGACGGCTGGCCTGTGGTCTATCTCCAACAAAATTCGGTTTCTTACTTTGGTCACGGTGCCTGAATACCGCGTAGGCGTATGACCCGCGCTGAAAGAGGAATAGATGGACTGAGACGCAAACACTACCGTTAAAGACACACCATTTATAGACAGCGACTCTTCGGTGAAGATACTCCAATTTCCGGAAACCTGGTTGTCTGCAGCACTGCCACCAATAATTGGCACTTCAGTACCAAATTTCTTATCGATAGCCGCCATCACCTTTTCTTCGTTACCCGGTGTGGAATGCAGCAAGATAAGATCAGGAATTTCACCTTCTCGGTTGGCGTTCTTGAGTGCTTTGTCTATCGCGCTGAAGGTACTGCGGTCTATGGAGTCGCTGAAATGTTCGATTCCCGTACCATAGGCGTTGATCCCCGAGTCATGAATAATGAGGACGCCAATGACTGGACCAGAATGAAAACCAGTTTCGGTCATAATGCCGTGACAAGTGGTGCAGCCATGTATTGGGGTGTTAGGGAGAGCATCTACGAAATATCTCTGCACAGCGAGTGTTGAGTACTCTTCTGTGCAGTAGCAAATAAGACAGGCAATATCGTCAGGGTTTTCTACCCCATTGAGCAACTCATCTACTGCGATTTTATCGTCTAGGGAATAAGAGACTTTTGATAGAAATTTCATAGATTCCGGGAAACTTTATTAATGTCCTCTTTATAACACTTTAATGCATGGTGTTTCACTGATTTGGTACATATTTCTATCAAAAGAACCGAGGCGTGACTCAGTTTTCCCTCTATTACTCTTTAGAAAGGTTTACGGAAAACGTGCTTATCTGTTGTGGAAATGTAACTGTTATTGAGGAGGTCTTATCATTAGTTTGTAACAGCCAATTCGAAGGCCCTTTTTCTTCTAGAATTCCGCTTTCATTATAGCTAATGATAAATTTGCCAGTTTTAGATGTTTCGATCGAATACCCTAGGTTATTGCTTGAAACTGAAACATTATGATTATCAATGCCAAATTTACAAGGTTTTGAAACTATACAGTTTACTGTTTCGTTATTATCGTATGTTACTGTTCTCCAAGTAAATGCAGCTATTAAAATAACCAACATGACGATAATTTGAACAAGCCTGCCTTTTGTTAGCTTTTGTGCCGCCATTATAATCTTTACTCCTTGTTACAAAGTTCAAAGTTTTTAAATAAAAATCCAATTCCAGACCAAGCGTAAGGTTACTACTCTGTCATTGATTTGTTAATTCAAGTATAGTGTCGCGTTGAAAATGCCACTTTTTTTTAAAATCAGCAAGTGGAAATAAAGCCCTGAATAGGCTGAATTTCCTTTTCTAATTTGGGTGGCATTACGACGTGAGTCGTGTTGGAAGTAAAGTGTAGTAAATAAGAAATTGGAAGCATGCAAATGAGCCAAGAAAAGCAGCTTGAACAAAACTACAACTATACGGTCGTCCGTCAATTTACCCTAGTTACAATTTTGTGGGGTATTGTCGGTATGGGCGTTGGTGTTTTGATTGCCGCTCAATTAGTTTGGCCACAGCTAAACTTTGATACGCCGTGGTTGACGTACAGTCGTTTACGTCCCCTGCATACTAATGCGGTTATTTTTGCGTTCGGTACAAGTGCGCTGTTTGCAACATCATATTATGTTGTACAACGTACCTGTCAGACGCGTCTCTTTGGTGGCCCTCTCGTAGCCTTTACCTTTTGGGGTTGGCAAGCGATTATCCTGTCCGCTGCAATTACTTTACCGTTAGGTTTAACCTCTGGTAAAGAATACGCAGAACTTGAATGGCCAATCGATATTGCTATTACTCTTGTGTGGGTAGCTTATGCGGTCGTGTTCTTCGGAACCATGATTAAACGTAAGACATCGCACATTTACGTAGCAAACTGGTTCTTCGGAGCCTTCATTATCACGGTTGCCGTGTTGCACATCGTTAACAGCCTAGCTGTTCCTGTCTCTGCGTTTAAATCGTACTCGATTTATTCCGGAGCGATCGATGCAATGGTGCAATGGTGGTACGGACACAATGCGGTAGGCTTCCTATTGACAGCTGGTTTCCTAGGCATGATGTACTACTTCGTTCCTAAACAAGCTGGTCGCCCTGTTTACTCTTACCGTTTGTCGATTGTTCACTTCTGGGCTCTCGTGTCTCTGTATATCTGGGCTGGTCCTCACCACCTACACTACACTGCACTTCCTGACTGGACTCAATCTCTAGGTATGGTTATGTCTTTGGTTCTGTTTGCTCCATCTTGGGGTGGCATGATCAACGGTATTATGACTCTATCTGGTGCGTGGCATAAGCTTCGCTACGACCCAATCCTACGTTTCCTAATCGTTTCTCTATCATTCTACGGCATGTCGACTTTCGAAGGCCCAATGATGGCAATCAAAACGGTTAACGCACTATCTCACTACACGGACTGGACTATCGGTCACGTTCACTCTGGTGCGTTAGGTTGGGTTGCAATGGTTTCTATCGGTTCGGTTTACCACTTAGTTCCTAAACTATTTGGTCAAGAGCGTATGTACTCTGTATCCCTAATCAATGTTCACTTCTGGTTAGCAACGATTGGTACGGTTTTCTACATTGTAGCAATGTGGATCTCTGGCGTGATGCAAGGTCTGATGTGGCGTGCAGTTAACTCTGACGGTACATTAACTTACAGCTTCGTTGAATCTGTAGAAGCGTCTTACCCGTTCTACTTTGTACGTTTCTTAGGTGGTTTCATCTTCCTATCTGGTATGTTCTTAATGGCATACAACACGTACAAAACTGTTTCTGCACCTAAAGATAGCCTTAAAGCTATCCCTCAACCGGCTTAAGGAGATTTAGAATGAGCTCAAATTCAAATAATCGCCATGAGTTGGTAGAGAAGAATGTTGGCCTACTAGCGATTCTTATCGTTATTGCTATCAGTTTTGGTGCTTTAGTAGAAATTACCCCACTTATTTTCCAAAAGCAGACTACTGAACCTGTAGAAAATCTACGTGTTTACTCTGCTCTGGAAATGGAAGGTCGTGATATCTACATTCGCGAAGGTTGTAACGTATGTCACAGCCAAATGATTCGTCCTTTCCGCTCTGAAACTGAACGTTACGGTCACTACTCTGTAGCTGGCGAAAGCGTTTGGGAACACCCATTCCTATGGGGTTCTAAGCGTACTGGTCCTGATTTAGCGCGTGTTGGTGATCGTTACTCTGATGAGTGGCACCGCGTTCACCTTATCGACCCTCGCGAACTTGTTCCTGAATCAAACATGCCTGGTTTCCCATGGCTTGCTGAGAATGTACTTGATGGCAAATTGACTAAACAGAAGCTTGAAATCTTCCGTAATCAATTTGGTGTTCCTTACACAGACGAACAAATTGCTAACGCTAAACAAGATGTTGAAGGAAAAACAGAGATGGATGCAATCATCGCTTACCTTCAATCGCTTGGCCACGCAATGAAATAAGGAATAATTATGGACATTATTACATTTCAAAGTGTTTGGACTGTTACTGTTTTTGCTTGTTTCATCGGCATCGTTTGGTGGGCTTTCGGTAAAAATCGTAAGTCGCGCTTCGACGAAGATGCAAACCTAGTGTTCGCTGATGAAGCACCTGCGAAAGATAAAAATCAAGGAGTGACGAAGTAATGAGTACATTCTGGAGTATTTGGGTAACAGTAATCACAATCGGTACATTGATTGGCTGTGCAGCCTTACTTCGTTGGTGTTCCAACGATAAAACAGGTGTAGAAGAAGGTCAGGATATGGGCCATGAATACGATGGTATTCGTGAGCTTAATAACCCGCTACCTAAATGGTGGACATACCTTTTCGTTAGCACAATTGTGTTTGCAGCTGTTTATCTAGCTCTATACCCAGGCCTTGGCAACTTTAAAGGTCTACTAGGTTGGACGAGTTCAAACCAAACAGTTCGTAGCGTAGAAGAGTCTCGCTCTGCAATCGCTGCTGCGCAAGCAAACAAACAGTTAGACGCATACGCGAAAGAGCTTGATGATGCAGACACCTACTTTGGTGAAGCATTCAGAAAGCTAGCTCACGACGAAAATGGTCTACGTTCCGTCCCTGACATTGCATCAGATGCCGATGCAATCAAAGTGGGCCAACGTTTGTTCCTACAAAACTGTTCTCAGTGTCACGGCTCTGATGCACGTGGTCAGAAAGGTTTCCCGAACCTAACTGATGACGCATGGTTATATGGTGGTGAACCACAAGCTATCGTTACTACCATCATGCATGGTCGTGTCGGTCAAATGCCAGGTTGGAAAGACGCTCTTGGCGAAGAAGGCGTAAAAGAAGTAGTTAGCTACACGCTTAGCCTTTCTGGTCGTAGCGTAAACGCACGTGAAGCAGAGGCTGGTAAAGCTCGCTTTGTAGTGTGTGCAGCGTGTCACGGTACTGATGGTAAGGGTAACCCTGCTGTTGGCGCCCCTGACCTGACTGACCGCGACTGGCTATTCGGCGATTCTCGCGCTGATGTGACGGAAACAGTCATGTACGGACGTTCTGGTGTAATGCCGGCTTGGAAGGACATCCTCGGTGAGGATAAGGTTCAGCTCGTCTCTGCCTACGTCTGGAGCCTCAGCAACTCAGATAAAGAGTAACATAATAATAACAGCCCCTTCTTAAGGGGCTGTCTTTCTTTTACAGTTATAACCTTAAGTGTTTGTAAAAATTAGTTTTATTTCATTGTATATATTGAGAATAATAATATGGAACAACCTTGGTATAAGCAGTTTTGGCCGTGGTTTTTGATCTTCCTAACCGTTGGCGTTTCTATGCTAACATTGGTTCGAGTCGCGATACTTACCAACCATTCAGTTAACGTTGTCACTGAAGATTACTATAAAAAAGGTAAAGGTATTAATGTCGACATTTCGAAAGTAAATGTTGCTAAAGAGCTTGGCTTATCAGCTTCAGTTAGCGAGAAAGGTAACTCAGTTATCATTACTCTCGACAAAGGCAAACTAGACCACTTCCCTGCTATTAGCGCAATGTTCGTGCACCGAACGCTGCCTGACCGTGATTTTACTCAGCTACTGACCGCTGATGCGAGAGGCAACTACACGTTGACTCTGGATCATGAAATGCAAGGTCCATGGTTTATCGAGCTTTCTCCGCATGATTCTGAATGGTTAGTGCAAGGTCGCATGAACTTCCCTATTGATACTCCTACTCAACTAACGAACTAAATCTTATGTGTGAATCCTGTTATCACTGCGGTGAAGATGTACCAGCGGAAACGGATTTTAAAGTAGAAATCTTAGGATCGGTGCGACCTATGTGTTGTCCGGGTTGCGAAACCGTAGCCCAGACAATCGTTGATAGCGGTCTGGTCTCTTACTACCAATATCGTACCGCTCCAGCTGAAAAAGCGGATCTCGTGCCAGAGCAACTTCTGGCACTCAGTCATTACGACAACGAAGATGTTCAATTGGAGTTCGTCCGTAACTCTGAAAACACCTCTGAAGTGACATTGTCACTAGAAGGTGTCTCTTGTGCTGCTTGTGCTTGGCTTATTGAAAAGCAAGTCTCTTCAAAGTTAGGGGTTGTTAGTATTCGTGTTAATACCACGACTAACCGCGCCCTGCTCAGTTGGGACAACACTCAGACGAAACTGAGCGAGCTGTTGTCTGCAATCCATACCTTAGGCTACAAAGCCGCACCTTTTGAGGCTGATCAACAAGAAGCCGCCTATCATCGATCGATGAAGAATTATCTCTATCGTCTTGGTATTGCTGGTTTAGCAACCATGCAGGTCATGATGCTGGCTGTGGCGTTGTATCTTGAAGTCTTCGGTAACCTTGAGCCCGAATTCAAAAGCTACTTCCGTTGGGTGAGCTTAATCTTTGCAACACCGGTTCTGCTCTACTCTGCATTGCCTTTCTATATCAACGCGTGGCGTAGCCTCAAAGGTCGAACATTGGGTATGGATGTACCTGTGTCGATCGCTCTTTTGTTTGCCTACGTTGCAAGTTTGGTCGCAACGGTGACAGAGAAAGGTGAAGTATTCTTCGAATCTATCTCGATGTTTACCTTCTTCCTACTGCTTGGTCGTTTCCTTGAAATGCGCGCTCGTCGTAAAGCCGCCGCTGCTAGTGGTAACCTGCTTAAGCTCGTTCCTGCTATGGCAACAACGTTAGATGGCGAACAAGTTCCAGTCAAAACCTTAAAAGTTGGCGACCAAATTCGCGTTCTACCGGGTGAGCACATTCCTGCCGATGGCAAAGTATTGTCTGGCAGAGTTCATATCGATGAATCGATGCTGACTGGCGAATCTATCCATGTGGTCAAAAACGAAGGCGATACCGTCTTTGCTGGTACATTGAATGGTGATGAATCATTTGAATTGGAAGTAATGACGTCAAAAGCGGATTCGGTTATTTCCAATATCGTTCGCCTGCAAGACGAAGCGCAATTGTCTAAACCCCGCATTGCAGAAATTGCTGATGTTGTGGCTCGATACTTTGTTGCGGTGATCTTAATCATCTCATTCGGTACTTGGTTTTACTGGCACCAAACACGACCAGAAGACGCTTTCTGGATCATGCTTTCGGTATTGGTAGCAACGTGTCCTTGTGCTCTGTCACTGGCAACACCGACGGCGATTACTTGTTCAACGTCTCGCATGGGTAACTTCGGTATTTTGCTGCGCAAAGGCCACGTATTCGAAACCTTGTGCAAAGTGAATCACTTGATCATCGATAAAACAGGTACATTGACTGAGGGTGATATTCGTATCAGCCAAGTTGAAACCTTCGCTGAACTTGATAAAGACACTTGTCTCAAAGTAGCGGCGAGCCTGGAACAACACGCTAACCACCCTATCGCTAAGGCGTTCAAGACTCATCTTTCTGATGAGATCGAAGTAGAGTCAGTTAATAACGTGATTGGTTCAGGTATCACTGGTGAGTGGAATGGCCAAGAAGTTGCGATTGGTAGTAGTGAATTCATTCTAGGTGAAGCTCAACCATCGGAAAGCAACGGCATTTACTTGTCGATGGCGGGTCGTCATATCGCTACATTTACTTATGAAGATCCAATCCGTAAAGAAAGCATCGAGTTTATTAAGCAATTTAAAGAAGCGGGCATCAAAACAACTCTGCTTACTGGCGATTCTTTGATTAACGCGAAGCCTGTTGCTGAAGAGATTGGTATTACTGATATTGTTGCTAACGCGAAACCTGAAGATAAACTTGCTTACCTGAACTCTCGAGATGCAAGTGACATTACCATGATGGTTGGCGATGGCATTAACGATGCCCCTATTCTTGCAGGTGCCCACCTTTCTGTCGCTATGGGCGGCGGTACAGACGTGGCGAAAGCTTCTGCGGATATGGTGTTACTGGGTGATAAGCTCGATAGATTACTTAAGTCGCGTACTTTGGCGTTAAAAACACGTAAGATAATTCGTGAAAACCTAGCTTGGTCATTAGGATATAACTTACTTATCCTTCCATTGGCTGTCGCGGGTTTGGTTGCTCCATACATTGCCGTTGTGGGCATGTCTGCCAGCTCTATTATTGTTGTGTCTAACTCGTTAAGGCTTTTAAAAGAGCAAGGTAAATAATGGAAAGTTTATACATCCTGATCCCCATTGCGATTGTACTGGTGTGCATCGCTGTTGGTATTTTTCTATGGGCGGTGAAGAGCGAACAGTTTGAAGACCTAGAACGTCAAGGTCACAATATACTGTTTGATGAAGACGAAAAGGCTCACAACCATTCTGATAGTAAACCTGTCAAGAATGAGAAAGCTAACAGCGAAAGCCAAACTAACGTAGACAAAAAGAACGATGACGCCTGATTGGATCGGAGCCTTTGTTGTTGGATTGATCGGCGCAGGCCATTGCATGGGAATGTGTGGTGGTATTGCGTCGCTTCTTTCGATTGGCAACAGTAAACCTTCCCCTGTTATTCCCCTACTTTATAACCTAGGGCGCTTGCTAAGTTATGCCGTGATTGGTGGTGTGATTGGCGGTGCAATCTCTTCGATAGGTCAGCTAAGCGATTTTAACGCTCTGCTAGGTTGGCTGCGATTATTTGCAGCTGGCTTTATGATCGTCTTAGGTTTGTATATCGGTAAATGGTGGTTCGGCTTGTTGTTCTTTGAAAAAGTCGGGCAGAAACTATGGCGCTATATCTCTCCTGTAGGTAAATCATTTCTACCCTTGAAGCACCCTAGCCATGCTTTGCCGTTTGGCTTTATTTGGGGGTGGCTACCATGTGGCTTAGTTTACTCAATGCTTACGTGGGCGGCCGTATCAGGAAGTTGGTACAACGGTGCCGGTATCATGCTTGCTTTCGGTTTAGGTACGCTTCCAGCAATGCTCACAGTAGGCATGGGCGCTAATTTCCTCAAAAAACTGCAACAAGCTGACTTATTTCGCCAATTAGGCGCAATTTTAATCCTCCTTTACGGTTTCTATACCGGATATATGGCATTGCAGCTCATTATTTATACCGTATAGGTAATCTTTAAATCCGGTTTTTTTACTACCCAACTGGATAAAGGAATGCTAAAATATTGACGTATATCAAATAGTGAAAGATTGTTATGATTTCTGAAAAGCCTGTGACGAAACGTGTTCAGTCTGGTGGCTGTGCGATCCATTGCCAGGATTGTAGTATTAGCCAGCTCTGTATTCCGTTTACTTTGAATGAATCTGAACTCGATCAACTTGATCAGATCATTGAGAGAAAAAAGCCTATTCAAAAAGGCCAAGAGTTATTTAAAGCCGGTGACGAGCTTAAATCTCTATATGCTATTCGCTCTGGAACGATCAAGAGCTACACGATTACCGAGCAAGGTGATGAGCAGATTACTGCATTCCACCTAGCGGGCGATCTTGTTGGCTTCGATGCGATTACTGGTGACCAACACCCTAGTTTCGCACAAGCGCTAGAAACTTCTATGGTATGTGAAATCCCATATGAGATTCTTGATGACCTATCAGGAAAAATGCCTAAATTGCGTCAGCAAATTATGCGCCTGATGAGTAACGAGATTAAAGGTGACCAAGAAATGATTCTGCTTCTTTCTAAGAAGAACGCGGAAGAGCGTCTTGCTGCATTCCTTTACAACCTTTCTACTCGCTTCTCTCAACGTGGCTTCAGCCCGCGTGAGTTCCGCCTAACGATGACTCGTGGCGATATTGGTAACTACCTTGGTTTGACTGTTGAAACAATCAGCCGTCTTCTAGGTCGTTTCCAAAAAGCAGACATCTTGAGCGTTAAAGGCAAATATATCACTATCGAAGATCACGATGCGTTGATGGAACTTGCTGGTGTTTCAAAAGAATAGTCTAGATATCAATGATGTAGTTCAATAATGAGCTACATCATGTTTCTCTCTTAAAACCTCTTATATTTCTCTTAATCTCTCCATAACTACGCTACATTATTTATATGTTCGGTCTGAAAAGTAGGCTTAGTTATGAGTATCTATAACAAAATTTTAGTTGTCGCAGACATTAATCACGATGAGCAACCTGCTCTAGTTCGTGCTATCCAACTTGCCAAGAAAAGCACCTCAACAAGCCGCATCACTTTCTTTTTGTCGATATACGACTTCTCGTATGAAATGACATCTATGCTCTCTATTGATGAAAGAGACGCAATGCGCAAAGGCGTAATTCATCAACGCGAAATTTGGATGAATAAAGTCGCAGAACCTTACCTAGATGATTCTATTGAATTTAATGTACAAGTGGTTTGGCATAACCGCCCATACGAAGCGATCATTGCCGAGGTTTACAGTGGTGAGCACGACATCTTAATCAAAGGTACGCGTAAACACGATACTTTGGAATCTGTCATCTTCACTCCAACCGATTGGCATCTGTTGAGAAAGTGCCCTAGCCCAGTGCTATTGGTTAAAAACGATTTCTGGCCAGATCACGCGAAGATTTTTGCTTCAGTTCATGTAGGTTCTGAAACAGAAGCTCATTTAGAGCTTAACGATACGATGGTCGACAGATTGCTAGAGATCACCGGTCGTTTGGATGCGGAACCGTTCTTGGTGAATGCCTACCCTGTGACACCTGCGAATATTACCATTGAACTGCCAGAGTTTGATCCAACGTCTTATACCGATGCGGTTCGTGGCCATCACTTAACGGCAATGAAAGCATTGCGCCAGAAGCACGGTATGTGTGAAGAACAAACTGTGGTTGAACAAGGCTTGCCAGAAGATGTTATTCCTCGCGTCGCTTCTGAAAATAACGCTGCGATGGTGATTCTGGGTACAACGGGTCGTACTGGCTTGTCTGCCGTGTTTATTGGTAATACCGCGGAACATGTTATCGATAAGATTAACTGTGATGTGTTGGCTCTTAAACCGTCTGGTTACGTCAGCCCACTAGATCCTAACCTTTCGAAAGGTTAGGTCAGGGATAGTTTAACTCATAAAAAAACGCCTCAAGCATTGCTTGAGGCGTTTTTGTTGTGCGCCGAGCATGGCGTTGATCTAGGAGGTGAAAGTCCTCTA
>NZ_JBFSUX010000029.1:0-55259 GCF_041467595.1 Vibrio sp. 10N.247.311.13
CTGAGCCCGTAGAGGACTTTCACCTCCTAGATCAACGCCATGCTCGGCGCACAATTTGAAAGCCACCAAATGCAAATTTGGTGGCTTTTTTGTTTTCTAAAGATCTACAAAGAAAATACGAATGAAACACCTACAGCTTCGAAGCGCAAACACTCTCGAAGCGAAGCCTATCTGCATCTTTAGGGTAAAGTCCGTACTCGTATCTTTCTTTAACCGTTAGTGCTTTCGAAGATCTTGTCAGCCGATGCTGCCACAAAACCGGTATAAAGCTCACCATTAGCCATCGCATAACGCTTAGCGAACTCATAGAAGCCGCCAGGAATCATCTCATTGCCTTCAACAAATGAAACTGGGACTTTGTCTGCCATTGTTGATGATTGCTCTAATAAGACCTCTGGAGAGCCTTTAACCTCACCGCCAGATGCGTTGATAGTAAAGCCAGACTCGCTCAGGTAGTCATTCACCGCCTGCACTTCATCAAAGTTATTCAGCTGGTTCACACTTACCGTAAAGTGGTTTGCACCATATCCATGAGCCGCGAGCCAAGATGCGTATTCGCTCTCTTTAGCTAGTACTTGGAAATCAGCGAAGCTCAAATCCCATTGGCGACCGCCAAACAAGAACTCATGACCTTGAAACTTGCTTGCATCAACCTGCTCAACTAACTTAGCAACGATCTGTTGTAATTCACTAGAACACTCTTCGACCTTCAATTCACTAATGAACACTTTTGGCTGCTTCGGGTCTGGGTGCTCGTAGTGTTTAGCCACTAGCTTCTTGCTCTCAAACAGGTAGTCGCCACACGCCTTGTAACCCAGTTCCAGGAAAGGCTTAGCTAGTGTTTCAATACCGAGAGGGGCAACATTAAAAGTACGCAGTGCAATATGGTCGTTGATCAGCGCTTCATCTTCTTTCAGCAAGTGATGCACTTTCTCAGCCGATGGACACAGCCTGTGAATGTAATCGTCCCAAAGTGATTTAAAGAGTAGATCGGGCGTCATGGTGACTCCTTGTCAGAGGTTCTAGCAAGCTAGTAATTTGGATTAGAAAGGGAGAGGCTGAGACACAGAGTCAGCAGCCATCAGCCTGTGACATACTTTTCTATTATTATCTACCGCCCAATCTAGGTGTTGGGCGTGATGGAAAAAGGAAGCGATAGCACCGCTTCCTATTTCAAACTTGACGCATAAGCCTAAGACTCATTAGCCTAAATTAAAGCTCAATACCTGGGCTAAACGTTGCCGGAAGTTGAGTTTCGCCACCTTCCATTGAAGCCATAGGGTAAGCACAGTAGTCAGCCGCGTAGTAAGCACTTGGGCGTAAGTTGCCCGAAGCACCTGGACCACCAAATGGAGCATCGCCACTTGCGCCTGTTAGCTGGCGGTTACGGTTAACAATGCCCGCACGGATATGGTCAACAAAGTATTCCCATTCAGAATCATCTGTTGATACTAAGCCAGCAGATAAACCAAAGCGTGTGTCGTTAGCTAGCTCAACCGCTTGCTCTAGCGATTGATAACGGACCACTTGTAGCAATGGACCAAAGTACTCTTCATCCGGCAGTTCAGCAATGTTGGTTGCGTCGATAATACCAGGAGAAACAAACGCCGCCTGACCCGCTTTTGCTTCTACTAGACTTACACCGCCTAACGATTGCAGATTCGCTTGTGCGTCCAGAATGAACTTAGCCGCAGCTTCAGAGATCTGTGGGCCCATGAAGGGTGCTGGCTCAGCGAATGGCTGATCGACACGAATTTTCAAGGTCGCAGCAACGAGCTTATCCAGTAGTTGATCGCCCTTATCTCCTATTGGAACATACAAGCGACGTGCACATGTACAACGTTGACCCGCACTGATGAAAGCTGATTGGATGATAGTGTATACCGTTGCGTCTGCATCACCGTATTGGTCGCTGATCACCATAGGGTTGTTGCCGCCCATTTCTAGTGCCAGCATCTTGCCCGGTTGGCCCGCGAATTGACGATGCAGGATATGACCGGTATTGGCACTACCTGTGAACAGCACGCCATCAAGGCCTTTAGCATCAGCCAGTGCGATACCTGTCTCTTTAGCGCCTTGCACTAGGTTGATTACGCCAGCAGGAAGACCCGCTTCTTGCCATAGCTTCATTGCGAATTCACCCGTCCAAGGTGTCTGCTCTGAAGGCTTGAATACTACGGTGTTGCCCGATAGCAGAGCTGGAACAATATGACCGTTAGGTAAGTGACCAGGGAAGTTGTAAGGCCCAAATACCGCCATCACGCCCAATGGACGGTGACGAAGTACAATTTGGTTGCCAGCCGCTTCACGTGAAGCTTCACCTGTACGCTCGTGGTAAGCACGGATAGAGATAGCAATTTTGCCTGCCATCGCGCCCGCTTCAGTGCGAGTTTCCCAAATCGGTTTACCCGTCTCTTTTGCAATAATCTGTGCAATCTCTTCGCTGTTCTCTTTTACCTTCTCAGCAAAGTTCAACACGATCGCTTCACGCTCTGCAAAGCTCAATTTTTTCCAAACCAAGAAGGCTTCACGAGCTGCTGCTACTGCAGATTCAACCTGCGCTGGTGTTGCGCTATCACCCTGCCACACTACTTCATTGTTGTATGGGCTTACTGATGTCATGGCGTCACCTTGACCTGCCACCCACTGTCCTGCTATCCACTGAGTCATACTTCTATCCTTAAAATCTTCGACAGATAATCGCCGCTCTTACTGAGCCAACATGCGAACGAATTCGCCTTCTTTTACTTCAAGAGCGCTCGCTACTTCAGATGATAAAATCACTGTGTCGCTTGCTTGGTCATACGCACCTTTCGCGGCTACTGCGCGGAAGTTCTCAAACGAGGTATTACCAATTAGGAAGTCTTTAGAGCTAGAGTGCTCTGCAATTTGAACCTGTGCTCGAATTGAGTGACGCACAGATTCGATGTTTCTTAGATCACACTCAACCGTTGGGCCTGCATCAAAGATGTCGACATAACCACGGTTGGTGAAACCTTCACGTTCCAGCAACTTAAGTGCAGGGCGCGTATTGTCATGTACCTCTCCGATCACCGCTTGAGCTTCTTTGCTCAGTAGGTTCACGTAGATAGGTAGCTTAGGCATTAGGTCAGCAATGAAGCCTTTCTTACCAATACCGGTTAGGTAATCGGCAAGCGTGAAGTCAATCGAGAAGAAATGTTCTTGCAGCCATTGCCAGAAAGGAGAATTGCCTTCCGCATCTGATACACCACGCATCTCAGCAAAGATCGTTTTTGAGAAACGCTCTGGGTGCTCAGCCATCAGTAGGAAACGACACTTAGACATCAGTCGACCGTTTAAGCCTTTGCGGTAATCAGGACGTAAGAACAGCGTACAAATTTCGCTGCAGCCTGTGTAGTTATTACCAAACGTCAACAGCTTAACCACGTTATTCACTTTAAGGCGCTGTGAAGAGTGAACCACTTTACTGATGTGGTACGAGTAAAAAGGCACATCCCAGCCAATGGAAGCTTCGATACCCGTTGTACCAGCAACTTCGCCAGTTTCAGCGTCGAAACCCACCATTAGATAGCCTTCATCACCGGGTTCGGTCACGTCTGCTTTCGCAAAGCTGTATTCAGAATGGGTAATTCGGTTAGTTAACAATTCTTCGTTAACCGGAAGAGATGTGAATCCATGACCTGATTCAACTGCACAGGTGTGCAGCGCATCGTAATCAGACAGTTTTATTGGGCGAACAACTAGCATCAATATTCCCTCCAGATGCAAAATAGGCCCAAAACCAGAAGCTTGGGCCTTTAGCAGTACGTCATGAGATCGCTCTAATGGCGATCATTCCTATGACGCCGCTCAGGCTAAACTAGCGTAGCGATTGCTTTGTCTAGTTTTGATAAACCTTCTTCAATTTCTTGTTTAGTGATAACCAGTGATGGAGTAAAACGAACCACGTTTGCACCCGCAACCAGTACCATTAGGCCTTGCTCGCCTGCTGCTACTAATACGTCACGCGCACGCCCTTGCCATTCGTCATTCAGTGCAGCACCTAACAATAGGCCTTTACCACGAATCTCACTGAAAATTTGGTATTTGTCGTTAATCTTAGTTAGACCATCACGGAATAGCGCTTCACGCTCTTTTACGCCTTCTAGAGTCTCAGGTTGGCTAACTACGTCAACCACTGCTTCAGCTACCGCACACGCCAGTGGGTTACCACCGTATGTAGAACCGTGCGTACCAACCTTAAGGTGTGTAGCCAGTTCAGACGTCGTCAGCATTGCGCCGATAGGGAAACCGCCACCTAGAGACTTCGCTGTGCTTAGAATGTCTGGCGTCACGCCCAGACCTTGGTAAGCATAGAAGTTACCAGTACGACCATTACCTGTTTGTACTTCATCAAAAATCAACAATGCATTGTGCTTGTCACACAGTTCACGAACCGTATTCACGAACTCAGCCGTTGGAGAGATGATACCGCCCTCGCCTTGCAGAGGTTCCATCATGATGGCACAAGTGCGATCAGAGATATGCGCTTCTAGAGCGGCAATATCGTTGTAAGGTAGGTGAGTTACATCGCCAGGTTTTGGACCGAAGCCATCTGAGTAAGCTTCTTGACCACCAACGGTTACAGTAAAGAAAGTACGACCGTGGAAACCTTGTTTGAATGCAATGATTTCAGATTTCTCAGGACCGTGAACATCCGCAGCCCAACGACGAGCTAGCTTAAGTGCTGCTTCGTTCGCTTCTGCACCAGAGTTCGCAAAGAATACTTTTTCTGCAAAACATACGTCAGTTAGCTTCTTCGCTAGACGCAGTGCAGGTTCGTTAGTCATTACATTACTTAGGTGCCAAATCTTGTTTGCTTGCTCGGTAACAGCATTAACCATTGCTGGGTGACAGTGACCCAAACAGCTCACAGCGATACCACCAGCAAAGTCGATATACTCTCGGCCTTGTTGGTCCCAAACGCGTGCGCCTTCCCCTTTTACTGGGATCATTTCCATTGGGTTATAACAAGGCACCATCACCTCATTAAACAGACTACGTTCTACTTTATTTTCCACTGTCATCGTACATTCCTTCTCGATACCGCAAGCTTCGCAAATAAGCGTAATGGTTCATAAGTGAGACAAAGATATTTTGTCTCGCCATAATCCCGCTGCAGCATTATATTTACATTTAATTAACCTTTTCAATAGTAGATTATTCTTTAGCCATCCCTTACAACCAGCTAAACGTCACTACCTATGACTATTTATGCATCAATTAATCTGTTTTATGAAGCTTTTTTTACCTAAACGTATAACCAGCAACAGCAAAGCCTTACTGGCATTGCGGTATATTGGGTTCGAGACGAAATAACGCGAATAATTTTGCATAGGCTAAAAACTTAGCCTGACGAGGGAGAAATGTTATAAAAAGTGATCGGCGTCAGAGGGATGAAGACGCGTAGCGCCCGAATTTAAACGCTTAACGGGTAATGGAATACGTTAAACTGGCTTATTTAGACGGAGAAAGAGTCAAATTTAAACACTCAGCGTGCTAGGAAGTTAGCGAGAAGCTGGTGTCCTTGCTCTGTTTTAATCGATTCAGGGTGAAATTGGACGGCATCAATCGGCAAGGTTTTGTGTTGATAACCCATGATCTCATCCATGCTACCATCTTCAAATTCCGTCCAAGACGTCAGCTCAAAACAGTCTGGTAATGTGCCGTTTTTCACCACTAAAGAGTGGTAACGAGTCACAGTCAGAGGGTTATTGAGACCTTGAAAAACACTCTTCCCGTTATGACGAATAGGCGAGGTTTTACCGTGCATCACTTGTCTGGCTCTCACCACTTCACCACCAAAGACTTGAGCAATGGCTTGATGACCAAGACACACACCTAAGATCGGCAGCTTACCAACGAAGTGTTCAATCACCTGCAGCGAAATTCCCGCATCATCGGGCGTACATGGGCCCGGCGAGATAACAAGATGGCTAGGATTTAGCGCTTCGATGCCCGCAATATCAATCTCATCGTTGCGAACAACTTTTACAGTTACCCCTAACTCACAGAAATACTGATACAAGTTATAGGTAAAAGAGTCGTAGTTATCGATGATAAGTAACATGGGTCGAAATCGTTTGCTAAATACTAAAGGATTGGGAGATATAGGGGCGGTATTGTGCAATACCCATAGCGAAAGGCAAGTGGAAACTGCATTTCGCCAATAATTAAGGCCAACCTAAGTTGACCTTAATTGTTTACAGATAGCGTTAAGTTATCTGAATTGGCTTACTTGTATGGCAAGCCAATCTATTTGTGATTGAGCTACTTACGACGACGCCACATTGCTAAGCCAAATAGTGACATAAGAGCACCGAAGCCAAATGAACCGCCTACTCTTAGCTCAAGAACGGCAGGATCATGATCCGATGAACGGAAGTGATCTTGGTACTTAGGTAGGTCACCTTTGTACTCTTCGTTGTAGTCAAACAACGTCGACTCACCACCATTGATGTGCCAATCGGTAGCATCGACAACCCTATCTTTCAGGCTTTCGCTGATCAGCAGGTGGTCTAGAGCGCCAACTTCATCATTGTATGAGTAGCTCCAGCTGTCTGGGTGCTTTTGAGCCACAGCATTGATATAACCGTAGTTCTTCGTAATCACCGCACCGCTATCACCAAACTGCTCAACACCATCAATGTAGGTATTACGAGCTGCTTTGATCTGCTTGCCGTATTTCTCTTCCGAGTAATCGGTTAGCACCAGCATTGGATCTTCCATGCCGTACGAGTTCATATCACCCAGGATCACTTTGTGACCTTTGATGCCATCGAGCGCTTCACCTAATGCAACCGCCGCAGCAACACGGAAGTTCTCACATGAACCTTGCTTATCGGCATCAACGCCGCCTTGGCCGCCCTGCTCAATCGGAGCAGCATCTTCCCAACACTTAGAGCCTTTCGATTTAAAGTGGTTGATCGCTACGGTGAGTTTCTCTTTGGTGCCTTTAACTTTAAAGGTTGGCGCCAATGAGTCACGTTGGTAGTTCTTACCGTCTTCAATCACCTTGCCTGAATCGTCTAACACCTCTGGTGCTTGTTGGCTTGGCATCGCGATAACACGGCTGTCTTTAAGCTTAACCACCTTCTTACGGTAGATAACACCCGTTGTGATAACGTCAGTACCAATAGAGTCCATCTCGTCGGTTACGCCGTCTTCGTTCGAGTCGACAGCCACAAAGGTATAACGGTCTTTCTTACGCTCAATGCGATCATTCAGTTGGTTTACAAGTTGCTGAATGGCAGAGCCTTCACCAAAGCCATTGTTCTCAATTTCCATCAAGCCAATGATGTCTGCATCTAAGCGAAGAATCGCGTTCACAATCTTCTCTTGCTGCATCTCAAACTCAGTGATGGTGTTCGCGCCACGGTTATTGCCGTGCTGATTCGCGTCGCCACCAAATGGAGAGTTGAAGTAGTTCAATACGTTGAAGGTCGCAATACGTAGGTCGCCTTCATCCATGTCTGGTTTGTCGGTACGCGGATCGTTACGCACATAGTTTTCAGCCGAGATCTGGTTAGTCGCAATTAAACGGTACTCACCGTAGCTGTAAGTCAGCACGCCTTCTAGGCCAACAATGGTGTCATCAATGCGGATGTAATCTTCTGTTGAACCATCTTGGTCGATATCAGTGCGGCCAAAATCTGGGTAGAAAGGGACTTGTCCATCAGCCGCTTTTTGATCGGTTTCAACGAAAAGACGGCGGTCTGCGTTGTCTTCAGTTTGCTGCTTCGCTTCGTCAGATCCCGCGGCGAAAAGCTGGTTCGGCTGCATGTTAATACGCTCATGCGCCAGTACCATGTTGTTACGACGACCTGCGTAGTCATAACCAAAGGCACGCGTCACACGCATATCAAGCGCTTCGGTTGTTTTCACCAACATGCCTTCGTAGCGTTCAAGCGTTGCAGCGAAGTTCTCGTCACTGTCTAGCACTTCAATCGCCGTAGCTTCAGGTGCCTGCTGCTCGCCCTGTTTTAGCCATTGGTTGTTTTCTACTTTCAGCTGAGTGTGGCTGTAGTATTCTTGAACCTTGCCTTTCACACACACTACATCACCGGCTACTAGCTCTGAGCTCGACTGGTTGGTATGAATAAATAGACCCTCAGAAGTGCTTGAGTTGAAATCATCCTCAAGTGCTTGCAGGTAGAAGCCTTTAGTTAGGCCTGTTGTTACCGCACTTACCACACCTTTTACGAAATATTCATCGTCGGTGATGTATGGGTAGCCATCGATGAATGGCGATGTAGCGCCCTCACCTTGGATTTCTTGAATGGTGGTGAATACTGGGTCAGAGCCATCTTGTGTACAAGTGAACGCTTCTGGCAGTTCAACGCTGTCTAGTGAACCTAGGCCTTCAATGCTGTCTTTTGGTAGCGATACCCATTGTGAAGCATCAAACGTCGCAGAAGGTGTTTGTGTCGCACGAACCAAAGTAACATCTTTGCCCCAGTCCACATCGCCCATCAAACCAACAACATCATGTACCGAGCCGTCTGAATTCAAGATAGCCAGCGGGTCGTCACCATTATGATTGGCGATAGAGGCATTAATGATGTCAGCTTGAGCTTTAATCTCATCACTCGCACTAGAATGTGCGACCACGAGTACTTCACCGGGTGCTAAAACGTGTCCATCTAAAGGTAAAGTGGCACCCCATGATCCGTTGCCATTGGCAGATTTCGCCAATGAGTAACCATCTAAACTAATGCTGCTATCGCCACTATTGGCAATCTCAACCGCTTTGTTATAGCTGCCGCCTTCCACATATTGTGAAATAAACAAATCAGCGTGTGCGCTTGTAGTTAACAAGCTACCAATTGCCACTGCTAGCAATGAAGGTTTGTGTAAAAGAGCCATCCGTTTCACCTGAGTTCATCGAGTTATAGTCACTGCCATCTATGGGCAGTCATGTATTTTGTGGTAACTATCAGGTTTATTTATGAAAGGAATAAGTCAGTTGGCAAGAAAATGAGGAACTTATCACTTTGGAATCATCAATTGTTTGGCACGTTATATATTTCCAACATATATAGAAACGAGTATGATTTTATAAAGCTTGAGGGTACCAAATAAGATCATCTGCACAGCATTACAGCGATGGATATGCTAGCTAAATACTGGGTAAATTATCAATTCAAACAAGGGGGTTTCGAGGAAGGCAAATGGAATGGGCATGAAAAAGCCCAAAGTAAACAACAGCTACTTTGGGCTCAAATTCTCAAGCGAGTTGTGTTAGTTCACCCTATGGGCGAGTAACAAAACCTACTGCTTCGTATGCTTTTTTCAGTGTCACTGCAGCACGTTCAGAGGCTTTTTCAGCACCGGCTTTCATTACTGCGTCCATGTAGGCACGGTCAGCACGGATACGGTGATATTCAGCTTGAATCGGCTCAAGCATCTCAACCAATGCTGCGCCTACGTCTTTCTTGAACGGACCGTACATTTCAACGCCTTGGTACTGCGCTTCGATCTCTTCGAACGTTTTACCTGTCGCTGCAGAGTACAGACCCATTAGGTTAGAGATACCCGCTTTGTTTTCCCAATCGTGAGCAATGCGTGGTGGTGTTTCTGCATCGGTTTGCGCTTTGTTGATCTTCTTGATGATCGACTTAGGTTCTTCTAGCAAAGTAATCACGTTCTTACGGTTGTCGTCTGACTTAGACATCTTCTTCGTCGCATCTTGCAGGCTCATTACACGTGCATTCACTGTTGGAATGTAAGGTTCTGGTACTTGGAAGATTGGCGTTTCAGGACCGTAGATGTTGTTGAAGCGAGTTGCGATATCACGCGCTAACTCTAAGTGTTGTTTCTGGTCGCTACCTACAGGCACTTGATGAGCACCGTAAAGCAGGATGTCTGCAGCCATCAACACTGGGTAGTCGTATAGGCCTACGTTTACGTCATTTGAGTGGCGTGCAGACTTATCTTTAAACTGAGTCATACGGCTCAGTTCACCCATTTGCGTGTAACAGTTAAGAAGCCAACCAAGTTGAGCATGCTCTGGTACGTGTGACTGAACAAATAGCGTGCTCTTCTTTGGATCAACACCGACAGCAAGACAGATTGCTAGTGCGTCTAGAGTCGCTTCATGCAGTGCTTTCGGGTCTTGGCGAACCGTAATTGCGTGAAGGTCTACAACACAGTATTGGCAATCGTAATCATCTTGCATCTGTTGCCATTGACGTAGAGCACCCAAGTAGTTACCGATACTTAGTTCACCAGATGGTTGAACACCACTCAATACGATGGGCTTGCTCATGGTTTTAATTCCTTTGCTTATTCGCTAAGTTTATTGAACGCTTAGCTTCTTAACTTAAATATAGAAAAGCCGCACAGCTCTTCTGTACGGCTCATCCAGTGTACTCATTGATAAGTATTTTGCTAGTAGGTTAGCTAACTTTTGTCCGCTTTATGCTGAAACTAGAACGACATCTAGTAATTGCGCGACGTTATCCGCGACATAGTCAGGGTTTGATGCTGAAATCGGCTCGCCGTGGTTATAACCGTAAGTCAGACCAAACGAGTGACAACCTGCATTCTTAGCCGCTTTAATGTCGTTGCTTGAATCGCCAACCATCAACATCTCTTCCGCTTTTACATTGTGCTTTTCTAGCAACCAGTTCAGAGCGACTGGGTTCGGTTTTTTCTCTGGGAAAGAGTCGCCACCCAACACATCAACAAAGTACTTATCAATACCGTGTTGCGCCAGTACGTCTGGTACAAACTTCGATGGCTTGTTGGTAACCAGCGCCATAGTGAAGCCGGCTTTATCCAGCTCAGCCAGCGTCTCTTTAACCGATGGGTAAAGGTGACTTAGCTTGTGACCGCCCTGCTCATAGAAATCATCAAACAGGATGCGTGCTTTTTTCAGTAGCTCTGGCTCTAGGCTTGGGTCAACCGTCAAGTTACGGCTGAGTGAACGTCCGATAAGAACATCAGCACCATTACCTACGTAGTCGCGAACTTGTTCTTCGCTCACTGAAGGGAAGCCCAACTCCTGACAAGCTTGGTCAGCAGCAACGGCCAAATCAGGCACGCTGTCTAACAAGGTTCCATCCAAATCAAAGGCGATCAGTTTTATTGAGCTTAATGACATCTTACTTTCCTATTTATTATGTTCATCTTATGAGTTGAGCTAATAAGACGTAAAAAAGGGGCAAATTAGCCCCTTAATATTCAATCTATCTGTAGTTTTACGATTATGCGTTTACTTTTGCAAGCTCTGCACGCATCTCATCAATCACTTCTTTGTAATCTGGTTGATTGAAGATAGCTGAACCCGCAACGAACATATCTGCGCCCGCTTCTGCGATTTCACGGATGTTATCCACCTTCACACCGCCATCAATCTCAAGGCGAATGTCGCGGCCTGACTCATCAATCAGCTTACGAACAGCACGTAGTTTATCTAGCGTGTGAGGAATGAAAGATTGACCGCCGAAGCCTGGGTTCACAGACATTAGTAGAATCATGTCTACTTTGTCCATGATGTAATCTAGGCAAGAAAGCGGTGTTGCAGGGTTAAGAACCACACCCGCTTTACAGCCGTGCTCTTTGATTAGCTGTAGAGTGCGATCGATGTGCTCTGAAGCTTCAACGTGGAAGGTAATCATTGATGCGCCGGCTTTAGCAAACTCAGGCACGATGCTGTCTACTGGCTTAACCATAAGGTGAACATCGATAGGAGCCGTAATACCGTAGTCGCGCAGCGCTTTACAGATAGGCGCGCCAAAAGTCAGGTTAGGTACGTAGTGGTTGTCCATCACATCGAAGTGCACAACATCAGCACCAGCTGCGAGTACTTTTTCTACGTCTTCACCAAGACGAGCAAAATCTGCAGACAAAATCGATGGAGCGATTAGAAAATCTTTCATACCAAACCTCTTAAGAGTGAGTAAATTGCGAATATCACCGCCTTGTGACATCTCATATACAAATACAAGACTCAATTCCAAGACTATTTGGTGTGCAATTCTACCTAAGCAACTAAGCAGATCCTAGCAGTTCGAAAGATTAGTTTATGAAAGTACCCGTTGGTCACTCAATTTAATGAGTTCGAGGGTTATGTTGGCCGCTACAATTCTTCTGAAGCGTGTTGCTGGTTTTTCTCTTTATGAAAAAGTGCCAGTAACTCATCGACTTTATTGCGCCCTGCGCCATTACGGCTAATGGTGCGCTTAACCTTGACCACGTTCAGTTCTGCACCATGGTATAAACGGCGCGTTAAGGTGGTGTCATGGTTTGAGATCAAGACAGGGATGCCTCGTTCCATCGCTGCTTTTTCAGCAACATCCGCCAGTGCAGCTTGGTCATCTAAGCTAAAGCCATTACCTGCGTAAGAGGTAAAGTTTGCCGTGTTCGACAGTGGTGCGTATGGAGGATCGCAGTAAACCACACAGCCTTTGCGCGCGCGGCTAAAGGTTTCATGGTATCCCTCACAGACGAAGGTGGCTTTTTTCGCTTTCTCGGCAAAAAATTCCAGCTCAGCTTCTGGGAAGTAAGGTTTTTTATAAGAACCAAATGGAACGTTAAAACCGCCCTTCTTGTTGTAACGACATAGGCCATTGAAGCCAAATCGGTTCATATACAAGAAAGCCAATGAACGATACATGACGTTATCTGTACCATTGAACTCAGCGCGAATATCTAAGAAGGCTTCTTTACGGTTGTTCTCAGGACAGAACCAGCGCTTCGCTTCCGTGATATAAGTTTCAGGATCGGTTTTAAGCAGGTTGTACAGGTTGATAAGATCGGGATTGATATCTGCAAGCAGGTACTGTTCAAAGTCAGTATTCAGAAATACTGAGCCGGCACCGACAAACGGTTCTACCAATTTACGAGCAGGTGGCAGGTGACGTTGGATGTCTTCAACTAGGCCATATTTACCACCAGCCCATTTTAGAAAGGCACGCTGCTTTTTCATTTACTGCTCTATCTATCAACTCAAAAATAAGGCTGCGGAATGTAACATATTTTGAGGCTAAGCTCAGGGTTATTTCGCACGTTCTATCTCTCGATGCACTTGATTCATCGATTTTGCCCAAGGTTCCAACTGTTGAAGGGGTTTTGATAACGCACTTACCGCGTCTCTCGCCACTTGAATCGTTGGGTAATCTTGATAAGTGATAATAAACCACTTGGTGTCGTTGCGAAGTGTTGGGTAAATACGAACCTTGTTCTCAAGGTCATACTCTTCAATGAAAGACTGTACGTCGTCCAATGAGGTCATCGCACTCAACTGCAAAGTATAAGCTCGCGGAGAGATAGCTTGTAACTCTTCGCGAGAAAATGAGAATGTAATTTTCTTAGTCGGTGGCGTGGACTGTGTTAGGTCTGTTGCTTCATCGGCTGAAGGCTGTGACTCCACTTTGTCTGCATCTGATTGCGAACTCACCGCGGCACCTGTGTTTTCTTCAACAGCAGCATCAATCGCACTGGTATCGGCACTTTCAGGTTTATCATCAAGCAAGGCATCAACCACATCAGAGGTGATTACGACACGCTGCTGATCTTGTTCGACTTCTCCAACACTCGCGGTATCTTCAACGACAGTCGGTGGCAAAGATGAGCTGTCGTCATCAGCACCTTGATAACTCATGTCAGCTTCGGCTTCAGAATCGTCCATTCCGTCGATTCCAGCTTGCTCGGTACCACTTTCCACTTCAAAAGTTGGGATAGCTGTCTGTTCAATCGGAGCGATAAGAGATTGCGCTTTATCGTCAGGGGTTGGTTGACTGAACATCCACCAATAACCACCACCAATTAAAATCAACAGCAAGGCCACCACAATCGCGATATTGATGGGTGAGCCAATAATTGAGCGAATAATAATCCTTTTTTCCACTTTCAATTCTCCTAAAGCCATTAACTCACCGGGCAGAGGTTGCGCTTTATTAAACGCACGTCGCACGCAAGTTTCAGACTCATCATCAACATATCGAATCACCAGTGATTCAAAGAAATGTTCAGCTTCTGGTTGCGAAAGGTCATCGATCTCAAGATCGATAGGTTTGTGTTGTTGACCGTAGCTCAAACGCGTTAATAACGTATCTAAGTGGCCAGGTTCCGAGAAGAGAACGATATTGATCGTCCATTGAGGGTTTGATTGAGCTTCCAGTACCAACATCCATAATTCGGATACCAATAGCTCAGAAAGTCGTTGGGCATCATCAACGACGATAACCACATTACACGGTTCTCCATCCAGTAACCTTGTTAGGCTATCCGATAAAGAATCATGTTGATTAAACAGGGGATCAGAAACAATTTGGCTAAGAATGAGCGCACGGCGTTGTTGATCGTCTTGGCTTGGATGACAAAGCAGTAAACACTGATTTTTTTCTGTCGACCATGCTTCAAGATAACGCTGAGCCAACCAAGATCGGCCAGAGCCAGCTTTGCCCGCCACCGTCACAAGGTTTGAACCAAAGTTAGTCAAAAGCTGTAAGCGCTCTAGCAGCTCAACTTGAGATTCTAACTCTAATACTCTTAATTCATGAGCCAAACTCATTGGGGATCCCTACTGATAAGATCGATCAGTAAAACGCTTCAGTTGCCTAGAGTTTAGCTAGGCAACCTCACAACCAAATTTAAAGAGTACGGCAGAAATCGATCGCTTGTTTAATGATGTCTTGAGGCACATCAGCAACCACTTCAGCAGTACCAATACTTGTTGGTAATACCAAACGCAACTGACCAGACAGCACTTTTTTATCGCGCATCATGTGCTTCATAAAGTCTTCAAAAGACATGCTTTCTGGCGTATGGATTGGTAGTTTCGCATTCTTGAGTATAGAAATAATTCGCTCAAGTTGCTGCTGAGAGATCAGTCCCTGTAATTGAGCTGTTTTAGCTGCCATTACAGTGCCTGACGACACAGCTTCACCATGTAGCCAATTACCATAGCCTAGTTCTGCTTCAATCGCATGACCAAATGTATGACCTAGGTTCAATAACGCTCTGATTCCTGACTCTTTTTCATCTAGAGCCACCACTTCAGCCTTAATTGCACAACAACGAGCAATCGCGGTAATCAGTGCTTCTTCATCAAGTTGATAAAGTTTCTCTAGATTCTGCTCCAACCAATCAAAGAAGGCTTCATCGTAAATGATGCCGTATTTGATCACCTCAGCAATGCCCGCTGCAAACTCACGCTCTGGAAGCGTTGATAAACAGTTGGTATCGATGATCACAGATTTCGGTTGGTAAAAAGCGCCGATCATATTCTTACCAAGAGGATGGTTTACTGCGGTTTTACCACCAACAGAAGAGTCCACTTGAGAAAGAAGGGTCGTCGGGATTTGAATGAAATCAATACCGCGCTGGTAACAAGAGGCAGCAAAACCGACCAAGTCACCGATAACACCACCTCCTAAAGCAATCACCACCACATCGCGGCTGTAATTTCCTTCAAGCATGTAGCTCATCACTGAATTGAACGTTTCAAGGGTTTTGTACTGTTCACCGTCTGGCAGCTCGAGAAGAGATGTCTGACAGCCGACTTGATCCAATAGCGATAAAATTTTATCAGCATAAAGAGGCGCTACTGTCACATTACTGATAACAACAACTTTCTGCTTACCTGATAAAAAAGAAAGGTACGCCGGGTCTTCAAATAACCCGGCGCCAATAGAGATAGGGTAGCTACGCTCAGCTAGATTGACCGTAATCCGTTCCATGGGTTTGCTCTCCGAAAAAATGAACTTAACGTTCTTCTAGCATTTTTACGATCTGGTTGGCTACCACTTTTGCACTTTGGTCGTCAGTACGAACTGTGTAGTCCGCCACTTCTTCGTATAGTGCGTTGCGAGATACAGCTAGATCTTCTAGCACATCACGCGGGTTGTCTGTTTGAAGTAGAGGGCGTTTCTTGTCGCGGTTAGTGCGAGCAAGTTGCTTTTCAATTGTTGTCTCTAGGTATACAACAATGCCTCGTGCAGATAGACGGTTACGGTTTTCTTTGCTCAACACTGAACCACCACCTGTCGCAAGAACAATACCTTGTTCTTCTGTCAGATCATTGATTACAGATTCTTCGCGCTTACGGAAACCTTCTTCGCCCTCAACATCAAAAACCCATGCGATGTCTGCGCCAGTGCGCTCTTCGATCACAGTGTCAGAGTCTAGAAACTCCATATGAAGTTGGGAAGCTAGGTGTCTACCAATTGTACTTTTGCCGGCGCCCATTGGGCCAACAAGAAAAATATTGCGTTTCTCAGCCATGTTTTTAGCAGTAATTTACAACGTTAATTCAATGACATCGCCACAAGGTAGGTCAGTACAAGTACTGAAATTAAAAGGCCCGTGGCACCGATTCCTCACAGATAATTCGTGATAAGACCCGAAATTATCAAGGTTAGGTGCCACTAATGCAACTTTATTTTTAATCTAATTGTTCATTACTGAATCACAACTTTGGGTGTGACAAAAATAAGTAGTTCACTTTTACCCACATTTTCATAGCTGCGACGGAACAATGCGCCCAAAACTGGCAGGTCCCCCAACAGAGGAACTTTATCCACTGTACTGCTCACGCTGTGCTGAAATATCCCGCCAAGCACGACAGTTTCACCATTATTAACAAGCACTTGCGTACCTATTCTTTGCGTATCAATGGCGACCGCTTCACCGGTTCCAGTTTTTACCACTTGCCCTGGCCTATCTTGAGTCACGCTCAAATCCAATACCAAACGATTGTCGGGTGTGATCTGCGGTGTCACCTTAAGACTCAACACGGCTTTCTTAAATGCAACCGACGTAGCGCCACTTGAAGATGACTCTAAGTAAGGAATTTCAGTACCTTGCTCAATATAAGCCGGCTTTTTATTGGTGGTGATTAAGCGTGGACTAGAAATGATTTCAGCTTTTGACTCTTGTTGCAGTGCCGACAGTTCAAGATCGAGTAAGGTATCTGAACCCAGTTTGGCCACCTGAAACGCAATACTCGAGGCGTTCGGCGATGTTGCCCCTAAATTGACGTTGAGATAGTCATCAATCACGCTGCTGCCGCTATCGTCGTCATACGGCGTAATCGCTGATGGGTGGTTACCTTCGATTGAGCCACCAACGGTGAAGCTTCCGTTGGTTGAGGAAACGCCCCAGCGCACGCCAAGCTCATCAAGATTACCCTCAGTAACCGTGACAATACGTGCCTCTATCTGTACCTGCTTCACGGGAATGTCTAACGATTCAATGATGCCTCGGATCACGGCAATGTTTTCTTCCAATTCACGAATGAGCAGTGAGTTGGTGCGCTCATCAATGGTAATCGAACCACGATCGGACAACATGCTGACCGCACCTTCACCTCCAATCATGTCAGCGATGTCGGTGGCTTTAGCAAAGTTAATCTTGATGATTTCCGATTTAAGCTCCCCTAACTCCTCTTCTAAGCGCGATTTCTCTAACGCTTGTTGCTCTCGAAGGTCGAGCTCCGCTTTCGGCGCGACCAAGATAACATTGCCATCAACACGCTTATCCAAGCCTTTAACTTGCAAGATAATGTCGAGAACTTGCTGCCAAGGTACGCCATCTAAGCGTAACGTCAGGTTTCCGGCTACCGAATCAGACACCACGAGATTGAAGTCGTTGTAATCGGCAATCAGTTGCAGGACATTTCGTACCGGGATATCCTGGAAGTTAATCGATATCAGCTTGCCCTCTTTCTCTAGAACGCTTTTTTCTTTGGTCGCTTCATCGAGCACCGGTTTGCTGATCACCACCTCAATAAAGCGCCCCTTTAGGTTGTATTCATACTGATAGTCATTGCTAATCGTCGCTAGAAGCCGAGTGCTTGGTGTCTCTTTATAGACTTCAATGCCTTCAACCAAGGTAGCGAAATCCTTCACATCCAGCAGGTAGAGCTTGTCATCATCAACTTGAGTATTGATTAGCTCGATACTTAACCCTTCCTGAGCTCGTTGAACATCCACCACTGCTGTGCTGGTCGCCAGCTCAATAATGATGACGGCGTCTTTATCCTTATTGACCCTAAAATCAATATTCTCCAATTTGTTCGGTAAGCTCTCGGCATGGCTGAGCACGCTAACAACCAACATCACAGACACAGCAAAACCTTGTAGAGCCTTGCTCACTAATCCACTTATTCCTTCAATCATATTTACATCTCATATCCACATCATGTGACATTGGTTTACTTCAGAGCCAGCCTAACGTTGCGCTTATGCCAACAACCTAAGCCATCTGGAAGAGTTTCATTAATCTGAACGTATTGGCTCGTCACCTTAGTAACTCGGCCATTGTTTAAGCCGATAAACTGGCCTTTCTTGACGTTTACCACGTTGCCTTTGGGTGTTTGCACTAAGCCGAACACGCTTGAGCCACTGCCCATCACGCCTCTTAAACGAAGCTTACTCAGCGGGTACTTCTCTAACTTTCCGTTACGAGAGCGAGCGCTAGGTTGCCAGCAGTCTTTCTTAACCAAAGGCTGGTTTTGCACAATGGCTTCTTTAGGGAGTTCAAAGGGAGGACGAAAGGCGCGGCGCTGATAAGTTGCTGCCAAGAACTCAGTCGCAGGGACAAGTTGCTCGACGTCTTTTCTCGCCTTGGCTTCAACCTGCACCACAAAGTCTTCGAGTGAGTCCTGATTGGCTTTGCAGCCTGACAGTGCAAGCAGCAACACGATTGAGTAAAGCGCGCTATTGGGTTTCATCATTGACCTCCGATTTAAACTGGTAGGTATAAGCTCGAACCCTAAAGTGCAACGTGCTGCTTTCTTGGCTGACTCGTTGCCAATTCACATCATCAAAGCTAATGATGCGCGGTAGCTTAGCGATGGCCGCAGAGAAGTCGCCAATCTCATGGTAGTCACCCGTCAGTTCGATATTGAGCGGTAAACGATAGAGGAACTCCTTGTTCTGCTTTTGTCCCCAATCGATTCGAGTGAAGGTCAGCGAGTTATCCAAGCCGAGTTCATTCACAGACGCCAACATACTGGCCAGCTCTTTTTGAACCGGCAGCTGCTCCAACAGATAATCGTAGCGACTAGTTAGCTCATCCAACTGGCTCTGCAACTTAGGTAAGGCTGCAACCTTGTTGGCCTTTATTCGCAAGGTCGCCTTTAAGGTTTGTTCTTGTTGCTTCATCTGTTGCAGTTCATCGTCGAGTGGCAACACATAAAGCCAAGTGCCGACACCTTGAATTAACACCATCAATACCAGAATGACTAAGAGCTGGGGCAGCAACGGCCACTCGGTGATCTCATCTATATCAAGCTCTTGCAGACTCATCATGCTTTGAAAGCTAGCCATGGTTAGCCCCCTTGCCTTTTCTATGTGCGGTCGTGCCCTCTAATGACACTGGACTGAACACAAAAGAGACCTTGAAGGTCGGAAACTCTTTATTGAAGCGCTTGCGATTATGAACGATAGAGTGCATCTCAACCCCTTCCAGAGAATCAGATCGTTCTAAGTTGTCCAACATAGTGGCGAGACGAGCCGTACTGTCGCTGATGCCCGACATCTCTATCTCCTGACCATTCATCTTTATCTTGTCGACATACACGCCCTCAGGGATAAGCTCCGGCATCAAGTTCATGAAGTCGGTGGTCTTATTGCGGCCAAGCTGTAAAGACTCCACTACATCCAGTCGAGTCAGAATGGCTTTGTGCTCTTGCTCGGCGACTTTCAGTGACTGAATTTGTCGATCAAGCTCAGCGATGTATTGATTGAGATAATTAAGGCGCGCTTGCTGCTTGGCTTGTTGGTCGTGAAAGTAGTTACCGACCGCCCATTGCCCACCAAGCGCAATGATGACGCCAAGAATGACCAGATGGATAAAACGCTTCTTGTGCTGAGCACGAATCTCATCACGCCACGGCAGCAGGTTAATTTGATGCAACATGCTTCTCTCCCTGCCACTTGAGTCCACTCATCGCCATACCCGCCGCGATACCAAAGTGTTGCCAGTCCATCGGCAGTCGGCGTCTCTTTGCGACCTTATTCTCAAACAGAGACAAAGGATTTAATGACTCACAGCTCAGCTGAAAATGCCGTTCTAGCTCTTCGGTTACCATAGGAATACTGGCGCCCTCGCCCATCAACCAAATCCCAGAAATAGGTTGTTGCGCATTTCCCGATGAATAAAGCTGCAATTGACGCTTGAGCTTCTCAATCAGGTTAACGATGAATTGATGTGTCTCTTCCATAGTACCGAACACGCTCTCGATATCACTCGGGTCATCTGAGCTGCGAAGATCTTGAGTGCCAAAGGCGATGTCTTTATAGAAAGGCGCCGAATTCTGCGGGATAACCCCTAGCGAGGTTTGGTCGATTCCAACATCCACTAGCAACCAGTTTTTCTTATCGGGATACAGGCGCGAGGCCAATTGCCAGATATTAAGTAGCCCATGCGCCTGTGTATCCACCACCACAGGTTTGAAGCCAGCCTTGGTTAATGCATCCGCTCGGCTATCCACAACTTCTTTACGAGTGGCGTATACCTGATAACTGCTTGTCGAACCTTTACCAAATCGTTTGTCTTCCAGCTTTACAAAATCTAAACTCAGCTCCTCGATAGGGAAGGGAGATTGATGGGCGAAGGTTTGATAGATAGAAAACTCTTTTTCTCTGTCTTCTAACTCACTCTCTATTTGCAGTACTTTGCTGATCACCGTGTTATCAGGTACCGAAATGGCGACGTTGCGACAGCCAAAAGGCAGTCCTTTCCTAAGTTCTTTAAGTTTCTTAACAGTTTTCTGATACTCCAAAGTATGGTTAGCTGTAAAAATGTCGTCCGAAATCGGCAGCTCTTTGTATCCCACTAGGGCATACAACTCCCCCACGGGTTTTAGTACCACGGCTTTGATGCTGTGATGATTTATATCTATACCTGTAATTAATGATGAACCCATGTGACCTAGCTCCTGAAGTGCCAAGCATTTCGTTGATTATCTAGGGGTTGTGATTATTAGTTAAATAAGCGTTAATAAACGAAAGCTAAGTTTTTAGCCTAGAGTACAAGGGTTTGCTGCTTATCAGCCTTAACTAATCAGGGATTATCCGGTGAAGTTCATAAAGCGATTATTCATATTTACATTGATTTGCATGATTCTTGGAGTCAGTACAATTTTCGGGTTTTATTTTTACGTAAAACCAGAGTTGCCTGATGTTGCCACTTTGCGCGACGTAGAACTCCAAACGCCGATGCAAGTCTTCAGTCAAGACGGTAAGCTGATCTCTAAATTTGGTGAAAAGCGTCGTAATCCAGTCACTTATGACGAGATTCCTCGCCACTTAGTTGAGGCTCTGATTGCCACCGAAGATAGCCGTTTCTATGAACACCCAGGTATTGACCCAATCGGTATCACACGTGCAGCACTCGTGGTTGCAATGTCGGGTTCAGCCAAACAAGGTGCGAGTACCATTACTCAGCAGCTTGCGCGTAACTTCTTCTTATCTAATGAGAAAAAGATTATGCGTAAGATCAAAGAGATCTTCATTGCGATCCACATTGAGCAACTTCTTAGTAAAGAAGAGATCATGGAGCTTTACGTCAACAAGATCTTCCTTGGTCACCGTTCGTATGGTTTTGGCGCGGCAGCACGTGTTTACTTCGGTAAAGATCTTCCTGATCTCACGCTGAGTGAAATTGCGACCCTTGCGGGTATGCCAAAAGCACCTTCGACAATGAACCCTATTTACTCTGTTGAGCGCGCGACTAACCGTCGTAACGTTGTATTGCGTCGTATGTTAGACGAGAAATACATCACTCAAGCAGAGTTCGATGACGCTCGTAGCGAAGAGCTTATCTCGAAATACCACGGTGCAGAGATCGAACTGAGCGCGCCATATGTTGCTGAAGTTGCACGTGCTTGGATGGTGGAACGCTATGGTGAAGAAGCTTATACATCAGGCATGAAGGTCTACACGACCGTTGATTCGAAACTGCAAAAAGCAGCGAACCAAGCCGCAATTAAGAACCTACTTGGCTACGATGAGCGTCACGGCTACCGTGGTGCTGAAAAAGTATTGTGGCAGACTGCGCAATCAGCGTGGGATCAAGAACAAATCGTTAAACACCTTAAGTCTCAACCAACCTATGGTGACCTAGTCCCTGCTGTTGTTACCGCGGTTGATTCGAAAAGTGCTCAAATTTGGGTTAAGAACCAAGGCGAAGGCACTATCGAATGGCAAGGCATGAACTGGGCGCGTAAATTCCTAACGGATAACCGCCAAGGACCAGCGCCTTCTCAAGCGAAAGAAATTCTGGCGGTTGGTGAACAAATCTGGGTTCGCCATGAAGCCGTTACCGGCGATGAAGTCTCTGAAGAGCCGACAGAAGAGTCAGCGACTGCAGAATCAGAAACACCGATTGTATGGCGACTAAGCCAAGTACCGAATGCGAACACAGCATTTGTTGCAATGAACCCGAACAACGGCGCGGTATTGTCGATGGTCGGTGGCTTTAACTTTGTCCACAACAAGTTCAACCGTGCAACGCAATCTATTCGTCAGGTGGGTTCTGGTATCAAACCCTTTATCTACTCAGCAGCGATTGAGAAAGGCTTAACGCTAGCCTCACTGATCAACGATGCACCGATTAACCAATGGGATAAGAGCCAAGGTACCGCATGGCGACCAAAGAACTCGCCACCGACTTACGTGGGTCCAACTCGTTTACGTATTGGCTTAGCTCAGTCTAAAAACGTAATGGCGGTACGTGTACTGCGCGAAGTAGGTCTAGATGATACTCGTAACTACCTAACTCGATTTGGCTTTGATATTGATGAAGTTCCGCGCTCTGAAACCATTGCTCTGGGTGCGGGTAGCTTAACGCCAATGAAAGTAGCTCAAGGTTACTCAGTATTCGCTAATGGCGGCTACTACGTTGAACCTTTCTACATCAGTCGCATTGAGACACCATTTGGTGAGACTGAATTTGAAGCGACACCAAAAGTGGTTTGTAAAGACGATTGCCAACAGCAAATGACCTCAGACCCAATGGCTGATGAGTTTGCAGAGCAAGATGTGGATGCCAAAGTACAATACGCACCTCAAGTTATCTCTGAACAGAACGCATTCCTTGTTCGTGAAATGATGTACAGCAACATCTGGGGTGGCGGTGATTGGAGCGCAGGTACGGGTTGGAACGGTACAGGTTGGCGTGCACAGCCGTTGAAGCGTCGTGACATTGGCGGAAAAACGGGTACCACCAACGATTCGAAAGATACTTGGTACAGCGGTTACGGCCCTGGCATGGTTGCAACGGTATGGGTTGGTTTTGATAACCACAACCGCAACCTAGGCAGAACCAAAGCGAACTCAAATCTTGGTAAGAACCAAATTACGGGTGCAGAAGCTGGCGCGAAAACAGCAGAACCTGCATGGGTTGATTTCATGGGTACGGCGTTAGCGGGTGTTCCTGCTGAGCGTAAAGAGATTCCTGAGAACATCGTCCGTGTTCGTATCGACCGTGAAACTGGCTTACTGACCAACAAGTTCGATAGCTCATCAATGTTCGAGTACTTCGAGAAAGGCACAGAGCCAACCGAGTACATCACTGAACGTTTCAATGATGACATCTACTCAACCTCATCAGGTGAAGCAGTAGAAGAACTGTTCTAACTAAGGTTTGTAGAACCTAGTAACATGAACCAACAAAAAGGGTTGATATGAATTCATATCAACCCTTTTTATATATCTATATCTGACCAGACTAGGCTCTAAATTCAAGCGCTAAGCCGTCTTCTCCAGTTGAGTTCGAATCGTCTCAGCCAGTTGCTCGAAACGTCCCTTCAATGGAGAGCCCGGACGATAAGCCACGACAATTCGACGTGAAGGTGTTGGATTCACCGCAGGTACGTAACACACACCATCTTTCTGCTTTTCCTTTGGCACCGATAACTGAGGTAGCAAGGTAATGCCCGCCCCCGCCGCGACCATGTTACGCAGCGTTTCTAAGCTGGTTGCCTTAAAGCGCTCGTCATCTTTGGCACCCGCAGCAAAACAGAAACCCAAGGCTTGGTCTCTTAAACAGTGACCGTCACCTAGCGCCAGTACGGTTTGTCCATTTAGCTGCAGCATATCGACAGTGTCTTGTTGAGCCCACTCGTGGTCACATGGAACGGCAACACTTAACGGCTCGTCATACACATCAATCTCTTTAAACACCGCCGTTTCATCAACCGCAGCCAGTACCAAGCAATCAAGCTTGCCGTCTTCCAGTTGACTCACTAACTGATGGGTCTGAGCTTCATGCAGGTAAAGCTCAAGATCTGGGAAGCTCTCTTTAAGATGAGGAACAATCTTAGGCAAGATGTAAGGACCCACGGTTGGAATAAAACCAATGTGCATTGGCCCCGTCATCGCTTCACCGTGTCCACTCGCCATATCTTTAAAAGTTTTCACTTCATTGAGAATACGCTTGGCTTGTTCAACAAGTTGTAACCCTGATTCTGTAAATATCACCTTCCTTGGACTACGCTCGGTTAACTGAAGTCCAATTTCATCTTCGAGTTTGCGTATTTGACCGCTTAGTGTCGGCTGACTGACAAAGCACGCTTCTGCCGCTTTTCGGAAGTGTTTATGCTCTGCGAGCGCCACCAAGTATTCAAAGTCACGAATGTTCATGATCAGTCTCTTACCTCAGGTTTTAATAAGAACAAGGGTTCTAATAGAAACATTTAAAAGAAAAATGCTCTTGATAGAATTTACCTATCAAAACCATAACATCAAACGATTAGAGCTATCAAAGGATTTATCTAATAATGGGCTCAACGAAACGAAACAGAGCGAAGAAAAACGTTAAGCTCTGATAGAACAAAATTAAAAATACTATTTAAGGAAATCAATATGTTTGCATCTAAAGAAGGTCAATCAATCCCTCAAGTAACATTCCCAACTCGCCAAGGTGATGCATGGGTTAACGTAACTACTGAAGAGCTATTCAAAGACAAGACAGTTATCGTATTCAGCCTACCAGGTGCGTTTACGCCAACATGTTCGTCAAGCCACCTACCTCGTTACAACGAGCTACACTCTGTATTCAAAGAAAACGGTGTTGATGACATTCTGTGTGTTTCAGTAAACGACACATTCGTAATGAACGCTTGGAAAGCAGACCAAGAAGCGGAAAACATCACATTCATCCCAGATGGTAACGGTGATTTCACAGACGGCATGGGTATGCTAGTTGAGAAAAACGACATCGGCTTCGGCAAACGTTCATGGCGTTACAGCATGCTGGTTAAAAACGGCGTGGTAGAAAAAATGTTCATCGAAGAAGACGTACCAGGCGACCCGTTCAAGGTTTCTGATGCAGATACTATGCTTAACTACCTTGCTCCTGAGCACAAAGAGCAAGAGTCAATCACAGTATTCACTAAGCCAGGCTGTCCTTTCTGTATGAAAGCAAAACAGAACCTAATCGACAAAGGTCTGAACTACGAAGAAGTGGTTCTAGGTAAAGATGCAACAACAGTAAGCCTACGTGCAATCTCTGGTCGCACTACCGTTCCTCAAGTATTCATCGGTGGCAAACACATCGGTGGTAGTGAAGAACTAGAAACTTTCCTAGGCTAATCGCTTCATCGCCGATATAGGCTTAGAAGTATCAGCTAACCCACCCTCTTGTGGGTTAGCTATTCCAAACACTCTTATCTGAGTTTTGGGAAAAAGAATATAGCTGGTGACTCGCCTGTCTTTTACTAACCTATAGTTAGCAATAAAAGCAGAGTCACAAGCTAAACCTAATAAAACAGAATCACAAAACTGACCCGCAATCCTGACTCTCAAAAAATCATCAGAGTTGGAGGGGTTCGTTCAAACCAAATTTAGCCATTGCGAGAAAATTATTATGAAACAAGTCAATGTAGATGTAGCAGTTATCGGGGGCGGTACGGCAGGTTTAGGTTCTTACCGCGCTGCAAAAGCACACACTGACAGTGTCGTGATGATTGAAGGTGGCCCTTACGGTACAACCTGTGCTCGTGTTGGTTGTATGCCATCTAAACTGCTTATTGCAGCTGCGGAAAGCGTACACCAAATCGAGAAAGCTCCGGCTTTTGGCGTTCACCCACAAGGTGATATCGTGATTAACGGCCGTGAAGTGATGGACCGAGTGAAGTTTGAGCGTGACCGTTTTGTTGGTTTTGTTTTAGAAGGCGTTGATGAAATCCCAGAGCAAGACAAGATCTCTGGCTACGCAAAGTTCTTAGATGACAACACACTACAAATTGATGACCACACGGTTGTCACCGCTAAGCGTATTGTTATCGCGACCGGTTCTCGCCCTGCATACCCTGCCGTTTGGAATGAGCTTGGCGATCGCCTGATCATTAACGACGACGTGTTCAGCTGGGATGATTTACCAGAATCGGTTGCGGTATTTGGCCCTGGTGTTATTGGTCTTGAGCTTGGTCAGTCACTGCACCGCTTAGGTGTGAAGACCAAACTGTTCGGTTTAGGTGGTCAAGTTGGCCCAGTAACTGATCCAGAGATCATGGCTTATGCAGATAAAGCTTTCAATGAAGAGTTCTATCTCGATGCCGACGTGAAAATCGAAAGCATGAAGCGCATTACCACTGAATCGGGTGAGCCACGTGTCGAAATCCAGTTCATCAATAAACAAGGTGAATTAGAAACTAACGTCGTTGAATACGTACTAGCAGCAACAGGTCGTCGCCCTAACACTGACAAGCTTGGCTTAGAGAATACCTCTCTAGAGCTTGATGAACGTGGTGTGCCAATCGCAGACCACTACACGCTACAAACATCACTACCATCAATATTTATCGCTGGTGATGCGAGTAACCAACTGCCTCTACTGCATGAAGCAGCAGACCAAGCTCGTATTGCGGGTGACAATGCAGGTCGCTTCCCAGAGATTCGTGCAGGCCTACGCCGCTCTAAAATCTCGGCAGTATTCTCTGACCCGCAAATCGCGATGGTTGGTGAAACCTACAAAGAGATCACCACACGCTTAGGCACATGTGGCTGTTTCGCAACGGGTGAAGTGTCTTTCGAAAACCAAGGTCGTTCACGAGTGATGCTTCGCAACAAAGGTATTCTGCACGTATACGGCGAGCAAGGCACAGGCCGCTTCCTTGGTGCTGAGATGATGGGACCAAACGCAGAACACTTGGCTCACTTATTAGCATGGGCACACCAGAACAAGATGACGGTTTCTGAGATGCTAGACATGCCGTTCTACCACCCAGTAATCGAAGAGGGTGTACGAACTGCCCTACGTGACCTGAATGCGAAACTGCACCTAGGCCCAGAGATGGTGAAACACTGCCTAGATTGTGGCCCTGGTTGTTAATCTCAGACTAGCGCCAGTCAATTAGCAGTTAACAAACGTTAGATACTAAAAAGGAAAGCCATTGGCTTTCCTTTTTGTTTTTGGCAACGAGTAAACTATAGATTCCCGATTACGCTCCTTCGTCGCTCTCGGGAATGACAGCAATTTTCATACACGTCTAGGCGAAGCTAACCAGAATAACGGTGCTTTTCAAAACGCGTCTAAACTGAAACAAATCAAAGTGACGCATCAGCTAAACCAAAACTAAACTCGTCATTCCAGAACCGAGGGACGAGGTATCTGGAATCTCTTGAAGCCATTGCGTCACTAAAAGCTTTAAGCAATTACTTCTCAGCAGCAATCACAGAGATCTCAACCAATAGCGCTTCGCGAGCCATGTCGCCAGTCACACATGCGCGAGCTGGAGCGTGACCTTCTGGTACCCATGCATCCCACACTGCATTCATTTCTTGGAAGTCTTTCATGTCTTTCAAGTAAATCGTTGCTGACAGCATGTGCTCTTTGTCGCTGCCTGCTTGCTCAAGTAGCGCTTCTACTTTATCTAACATGGTTTGAGTTTGTTCAGTGATGTCTTTAGTTGCATCAGCACAAACTTGGCCACATAGGTAGATAGTACCGTTGTGTTTAACAATACGGCTCATACGTTGCTTGGTTTCTTGGCGCTCAATCATCGACTTTCTCTCTCTGTGTCACCGTGATCCAATATCTTGTGACGTGTTATTATCAGGGCAACAAGCATAACGCGAATCAAACCCAAGATGACATGCATTCATTGCAATAACAGTGAAAAAATCCGTAACAAACTCGGTCGCTGCCAGCGTTGCATGAATCAGCTGATGGTGTTGTCGATTTTGAGTTGGGGAGTATGGTGGCTGTTTTTCAGAGAAGACCCGAAAACCATCAATGCCATCGCTTTGATGATGGCGGCTTTCGCATTCAGTGGCTTGTTATCGCTGCATTGGATAATGAAGTTTGTAGTGCTGCCTTTTAGGAACAAAAAGCGTTAGCTGAGGTGTTTGTTGGATAGGCAATAATGATTAGATGATAGGTTCAATATTCCAATAATTGGTCACAACCATCGAACGAGTATAATTCTCCAAACAGCAGATAGAAAAAAGCCCCAGAACCAATCGATTCTAGGGCTTTCTTAGAAAATTCTAAGAAAAAGCAGTGGTACTTTAATAGACCGGGCTTTTCTTAATTTGTTCCCAAAAAAGATCAGATTTTTGATCTTTTTTTTAGGGACTATAAAATCAATGCCTTATGCAACATTTACCTTAGCGATAATCTGCTCGACCAAGTTCACTTCCAATGCCACTTCATCACACGCATGTTGACGAGGACACTGGTCACAATCTTTCAGTACCTTCTCAGGCAACAGAGATTTCGATGTCGGTAAGAAATCATGCTTCATGAAGAACTCAGGTGTACGAGTCAGCACAAACACCTTCTTGATGGCCATTTGTCGCGCTTTCTCAACCAAGTGCTGCACAATTGCGGTACCCTGCCCTTGACCTTGCCAGCCAGCTTCGACACCCAGTGAACGGATTTCCGCTAGGCCAGAGTCATACACATAGAGTGATGCACAACCTGTCACCTCACCATGATGCTCTGCGACCGCAAACGAGCCAATATCACGCACCAGTTCATTACGAGAACGAGGTAGGTTTTCACCCATGTTCGCCCAGTAAGCGACCATACCTTCCAACGCTTCAATATCGGTCAGACGAGCAGGACGAACCTTGACGATGGACGTATCACGCTGTGATAAACGTTTCTCAGCTTGGTCAACCGCGTAAGCCACTTGCTGTGGAGATACACCGCCTAGCGCGCTACGTTTTTCAAGACACGATTCAATGGTCAGGATGTCATACACATCTTCCTCAATCACCTCAGAGAACTCTTTCATCTCTGCGATGGTTAATTCTTCTAATGCACAGCCTTTAGCAATCGCCGCCACTACCGTCACACCAACAATATGGTGAGCTTCACGGAAAGGAATCCCTTTCGCTACTAGGTAATCAGCCAATTCAGTTGAGTTCGCGTAGCCTTGTTTCGCGGCTTCAAGTGTACGTTCGCCGTTCACTTTAATGCCGTCAAAACAGAGTGCTGCCATTTCCATACAATCATTCCAAGTATCTAAAGCGTCGAACAGACCTTCTTTATCTTCTTGCATGTCTTTGTTGTACGCCAAAGGCAGAGCTTTTACTGTCATCATCATTGCCGCTAATGAACCGTAAACACGGCCAGTTTTGCCACGGATAAGCTCTAGCGCATCTGGGTTTTTCTTTTGTGGCATCAGAGATGAACCTGACGTCACGGTATCCGCTAACTCGATGAAGTTTGATTCACCTGAGTTGTAGAAAATCATATCTTCTGCAAGACGCGAAAGGTGAAGCATAGAGATAGAAGCAATCGACATTAGCTCCATCACATGGTCGCGGTCAGAAACTGAATCTAGAGAGTTGCGCGTTGCACGACGGAAACCTAAGTTGTGAGCTAACTCTTCACGGTCCATCGGGTAAGCTGTTCCAGCAAGGGCACCAGAACCCAGCGGACATGTGTCTAGACGCTTAATCGCATCATTCAAACGTGAATAATCACGCTCAAGCATTTCAACGTAAGCCAAGCACCAGTGAGCAAAAGTTACCGGCTGAGCACGTTGTAAGTGAGTGTAGCCAGGAAGCACGGTTTCTTGATGCTGAGAAGCAACGTTCACCATTTGGCTTTGTAGGCGATCCAATGCTAGTAGCAGTTGGTTACCTTGCTGACGACACCATAGTTTCAGGTCTGTCGCCACTTGGTCGTTACGAGAACGGCCAGTGTGAAGTTTTTTGCCCAAGTCACCGACTTTGCCGATAAGTTGCTGCTCAACCCAGCTGTGAATATCTTCTGCATCAGAACGTAGAATCTGTTCAGGATCTTCCATCACCTCAAGTTTTAGCTCATTCAGCGCTAACTCAAGCTTCTGTTGCTCTTCTTCTGTTAATACGTTGACCGACAGTAGAGCTTTAGACCAGGCAATTGAGCCCACAATGTCTTGCTCAGCCAATCGGTAATCAAAACGAAGAGAATCGTTAAAATCTTTGAACCGGGTGTCTGCTGCTTGGGTAAATCTACCGCCCCATAATGCCATTGTGTATCTCCTAATTGCACAGTGCTCACTGTTTTTGCAAATGATAATTCTGATTAAGATTCAGTATTTTTCTGATGGTTTAAACTTACGGCAATTCAAAATGAAAATAAAGTATTAATTCATTATTTTCACATATTTATTCACCAACAGTTCAATCCATTGATTATTTTTAGCGTGGAGCGCGAATTATATGCCATCCGATAGGAAAAACCGAAGCTGATTTATTAGGCAAATAGAAAGTAAAAAGCCCACTCACTAATCAATAGTGAATGGGCTTTGCATAATAATGTCTGTTTACTAACCTTCAATCTTTCATCAAAGGCTAACTCACTAACTCATTGTTAGGATTACTTTTGGCTATTCAAAGCACGGATACGGCTTGATAGCGAGTAAAGGCGGATGAAGCCTTCAGCATGGCTTTGGTCGTAAACTTCATCTTCACCAAAGGTTGCAAACTCTTCTGAGTACAGGCTGTTGTCAGAACGCTTCTGAGTCACCGTTGCATGGCCTTTGTAAAGCTTGATAACCACTTCACCATTCACGTCTTGTGCTAGCTCTTCTGTCGCGGCAAGGATTGACTTACATAGTGGAGTGAACCAACGACCATCGTATACAAGGTGAGAAGCCTTAACACCGAGCTCTTCACGGAATTCGAATGCCGCTTTATCAAGAACCAGTTGCTCTACTGCACGCAGTGCTTCCATCATGATTGTGCCACCCGGAGTTTCGTAACAACCACGAGACTTCATGCCAACAAGACGGTTCTCTACGATATCGATACGACCAACACCGTGCTTAGCACCTTTCTCGTTTAGGTAAACCAGTGCGTTGTATGGCGTCATTGCTTCGCCATCAACCGCAACCACTTCGCCTTTTTCAACTTTAAGCGTCACTGTTTCAGATTCGTTTGGCGCTTGCTCAGGGTCTACAGTCCAAGCCCAGCAATCTTCGTTAGGTGCATTCCATGTGTTTTCTAGAACGCCGCCTTCTGTTGAGATGTGCCATGCGTTTGCATCACGCGAGTAAATCTTAGTAAGAGAAGCCGTACAAGGGATGTTACGCTCAGCCAGGTAATCTAGACACTCTTCACGACTCACTAGATCCCATTCACGCCATGGTGCAATTACGTGTAGATCAGGTGCTAGTGCAGCAAATGCGCCTTCAAAACGAACTTGGTCATTACCTTTACCAGTACAGCCGTGACACAGTGCGTCTGCACCTACTTTACGTGCGACTTCAACCTGTGCTTTCGCGATGATTGGACGCGCCATCGACGTACCTAGTAGGTATTTACCTTCGTAGTAAGCGCCCGTTTTCAGCGTTGGGTAGATGTAGTCAGCAACCATCTCTTCTTTAAGGTCTGCGATGTAACACTCAGATGCACCAGAAGCTTTTGCTTTCTCTTCGATACCAATCAACTCTTCGTCGCCTTGACCAACATCCGCAACAAACGCAACCACTTCACAGTCATAGTTCTCTTTCAACCATGGAATGATTACTGATGTGTCTAGACCGCCAGAGTAGGCTACTACAACTTTCTTTACGTTAACTTTGCTCATTTTCTTTCTCCTAGTTTCCATACTGCACATGGCGGTCAGCGTTGGAAATGACTTCATAATTATATGTTTATTTAATTTGTCTAAATTCTTTAAGTAGTGACTCGTTGTGAGACCTACTGAGGTAAAAACTGTGTTCCTATGCTTTTACCTGAAAACAGTTGTGTTAGCTTTTCTGGGTATCGCCAAGTGGCAACTTCGATTGGTCGTCCAAGGTCGTTAGCGGCTTCTAGTGCGGCTTGAACCTTAACGATCATGCCGTCGGTAATCACTTTGCCTGTAATAAGGTCATCAGCTTGTTGTTGATTAAGGCTTGGAATGAGGTGACCTTTGCCATCCAACACACCACTTACATCAGAAAGCAGTACCAGTTCAGCATCAAGTGCGCCTGCAACGGCAACCGCAGCTTGGTCGGCATTGACGTTCATCAGTTGGCCTTGCTCAGTCAGACCAATCGAGCTAATGATAGGCAGTGCGCCCGCATTAAGAATCGCTTGCAGAACGGTTGAGTCGCCCGGCTCCGCTTTTCCTACCGCCCCCAGTTCAGGGTTCAGTTCGCTCACTTTGCATAAACCACCGTCTGCTAGGCTTAAACCAACGGCATTGATACCGTCTTTAATCGCCTGACCTTGAAGTAATTTATTCGCCGTGCCCGCTAATGCACCAGCGATCACTGGGATCTGATCATAAGGAGTAACACGTAGCCCTTCTTTCTTAACGGTTTCGAGGTTCAACTTATTCATCAAATCATCAACAAGGTAACCGCCGCCGTGAACAATCACGATTGGTCGTTGTGCCTGTTGTTGGTAAGCAGAGATAGCACCAAATAACTTGCTAAGTGTTTCACCACAAGATAGCGCAGCGCCACCTAACTTTATGATTAATGGTTGATTATTAAGGCTCATATCTAGATTTCCTTACACTAACGCAGTTAATGGCGCAAAACCATAACGTAAATTTAAACACTGCATCGCTTGGCTAGATGCACCCTTTAATAAGTTATCAATCGCTGAAACAACGATGATGTGTTGACCTTGAACCTTCCAACCTAAGTCGCAGAAAGGTGTCTGTTCTACATCTTGAATTCTTGGCAATGTCTCTTCGAGTAATCTCACTGCTGGTTTACCTTGGTAAGCTTGTTCAAAGGCATCTTGTATCTGTTGTTCTGTCACGCCTTCAGCCAGTTTCATGGTGATGGTCGCTAAAATACCGCGCTTAAAGTTGCCGAGGTGTGGAGTGAAAATCACATCACATCCTAAATGTGCAGCCATTTCAGGTTGATGACGGTGATTGAAGACGCCATAAGCTTGCAAGCTCACTTCGCAGAAGCTGTTGACCATCGTCGCCTTGCGGCCTGCACCAGTCACACCGCTGGTTGCGTTAATCACTGGCCATTGGTTTTCATCCAGTAACTTGGCTTCAACCAAAGGCTTAATCGCCAGTTGTGATGCGGTTGGGTAACAACCCGCGACAGCGACAAGCTGAGCTTCTTTAATTTCTTGTTCGTTCCACTCAGCTAAACCGTAAGCCGCTTTGTCTAGCCATTGTTCGTGTTGATGTTCAAAACCGTAAAACTCTTGATAGAAGTTTTCGCCTTTAACTCTGAATGCACCCGATAGGTCGAAGACTTGGCAATCGTTCTCTAGAAAAATTGGCGCTAGGTCGTGACTGACTTCGTGTGCCGTTGCTAAGAAAATTACATCAGATTGTTTAGCTACTTCTTCCGGATTTGTTAAAGGTTGTACTGGCATATCAATCAAACCAGCTAACTTACCGTGCAGTGCCGCAATAGGTTTACCTGCGTCTACACTATTGGCTGAGACATATAAACCTGATAGCGTGAGCTCAGGGTGTCTGTTTATCATTAGAGCCAGTTCTGCTCCTGTGTAGCCGCTTGCGCCAATGATCGTGGTTTTCAACATCTCAATACATCCATTTTTGAGGTAAGTTACATTTCAAATTTGACTATTCATACTTAATTTTTAGCTTTATTTGATTTCTTATGCATTAAATGTGATTTAATATGTGTTTTACCGACTTATGGTTTTCCTGTCAATAGTAGAAGTGAAGTTATTATGCAATTACCGAGTTTTCTTGAGGTCTACAAAGGCCTAATTTCCACAGACTCTATTAGCTCGACCGATCCAAGCTGGGATCATGGCAACGAGAAAGTGATCGAAAAAATGGCTCAATGGTTTAAAGACGTAGGCTTTAGCGTTGAAGTCGTGGAAGTCGAACCCGGCAAGCATAATATGGTCGCTAAGATGGGATCGGGCGAAGGTGGCTTGCTACTCGCAGGACACAGCGACACAGTGCCATTTGATGAAGGACGTTGGAACTTCGACCCTCACGCACTAACAGAACACAACAATCGCTTCTATGGATTAGGCACAGCCGATATGAAAGGCTTTTTCGCTTTCGTTTATGAAGCGGCAAAGAAGATGGATTGGAGCAAACAGACCAAGCCGCTATATGTATTGGCAACCTGTGACGAAGAGACCACCATGCTGGGTGCGCGTCATTTCACTGAAAATGCACCGTTTAAACCGGATTACTGCATTATTGGTGAGCCAACCAGCCTTGTGCCGATTCGTGGCCATAAAGGCCATGTTGCTAACGCTGTGCGAGTAACGGGTAAATCAGGTCACTCTTCTGATCCTGCATTAGGTGTCAACGCCATCGAGATCATGCATGAAGTGTTGTTCGCTTTAATGCAACTGCGTGACAAGCTAGTCAAAGAGTATCACCACCCGGGTTTCGCAATTCCAAGCCCCACTCTAAACCTTGGCCATATTCACGGTGGCGACAGTGCCAACCGTATCTGTGGTTGCTGTGAGCTGCACTATGATGTGCGTCCTTTGCCAGGTATCAGCCTAGATGGCTTGGATAACATGCTGCGCAGCGCACTTAAAGAAGTGGAAGCAAAATGGCCGGGCAGAATCGAGATTACGCCACTGCACGAACCTATCCCAGGTTATGAGTGCCAACACGACCATCCATTTATTGGTGGCATGGAATCCGTTTGTGAGATTGAATCGCAAACCGTCAACTACTGCACTGAGGCACCTTTCCTTCAAGAACTTTGCCCAACCTTAGTGCTGGGTCCAGGCTCTATCGACCAAGCTCACCAACCAGATGAGTTCCTAAGCTTCGATTTTATCGATCCAACGATTGATGTTCTGAGTAAATCTATTCGTAAATATTGTTTCTAGTTATTGCTACCCTTGCGATACTTTTTTATAAAAGCTGCCCTAAAAGGTGGCTTTTATTCTGTTATCCCAGCCAAAGCCTGATCTTGTAATTAAATTTCACTTTATTCCGAAGTCTTGGAAAATTTACTTCTCCCGCATTTCGAAAACTAATAATTGCAAACTTAGAATGCTTTATTTGACTAGATACAGCACTTTTCGCTAGATTGTGTACTTAACAAGGAACAATGGATGTAATTTTTTTACGAGGCAGGATGACAATGAACGAGAAATACGCCGCTCTCAAGAGTAACGTAAGCATGCTGGGACGCTTGCTAGGTAACACAATCCAAGATGCACATGGTGACGTTATCTTAGAGAAAGTGGAGACTATCCGTAAACTTTCCAAATCCGCCCGCGCAGGCAACAAAGCTGACCGTGACAGCCTAGTTGAAGAAATCAAAAACCTGCCGAACGAACAACTCACTCCTGTTGCTCGTGCATTTAACCAATTTCTCAACCTCACCAACATGGCAGAGCAGTACCACACCATCTCTCGCCACTGTGAGGAGCATGTTTGTGAACCAGACGTGCTGCAATCTCTATTTTCCAAATTAAACCAGAATGACATCAGCAAGCTAGACGCGGCTCAAGCCGTTCGCGACCTGAACATTGAACTCGTTCTGACTGCACACCCAACAGAAATCACTCGTCGCACCATGATCAACAAGCTAGTTAAGATCAACGAGTGTCTGTCTAAATTAGAATTAAGCGACCTATCACACAAAGAGCGCGTGAAAACCGAACGCCGCCTAGAGCAACTGATCGCTCAAGGTTGGCACTCAGATGTGATTCGTCAGCAACGCCCTACGCCACTTGATGAAGCGAAATGGGGCTTTGCGGTTGTTGAAAACTCACTTTGGGAAGCGGTACCAGATTTCCTACGTGAAATGGACGGCCGACTAAAAGGCTACCTTGGTGAAGGTCTACCAATTGATGCGCGCCCGGTACACTTCTCATCTTGGATGGGCGGTGATCGCGATGGTAACCCATTCGTAACGCACACCATCACCAAAGAAGTACTGCGCCTATCTCGCTGGAAAGCCGCTGACCTTTACCTAGGTGACGTAAACGAGCTGATTACCGAACTATCGATGACTAAGTGTAATGATGCCGTTCGTGAACTAGCGGGTGATGAGCATGAAGCTTACCGAGCAATCCTAAAGAGCCTACGTACTCTGCTGAACAACACGTTAGAAGTGCTCGATGCAAAACTGCATGATGCTGAAGTACCGAAGAAAGAAACACTACAGAACATCGACCAACTTTGGACACCGCTTTACGCATGTTACCAATCGCTGCACGAATGTGGCATGGGCGTAATCGCAGACGGTTCTCTGCTTGATACTCTGCGCCGCCTAAAAGCGTTCGGTGTACACCTAGTTCGTCTCGATGTTCGTCAAGAAAGTACTCGTCACTCAGATGTACTGTCTGAACTGACTCGCTACCTAGGCATTGGCGACTACGACCAATGGAACGAGCAAGACAAGATTGCTTTCTTAACCAATGAATTAAGCTCTAAGCGTCCGCTTCTTCCTCGCGATTGGGAGCCATCTGAACAGGTTAAAGAGGTTTTAGACACCTGCAAGGTTATTGCTGCTCAACCTCGTGAAGCCTTCGGTGCTTACGTAATTTCTATGGCTCGTACTGCATCAGATGTACTGGCTGTTCACTTACTACTGCAAGAATGTGGCTGCCCATACCGCATGGACGTATGTCCGCTGTTCGAAACGCTAGACGACTTGAACAACTCGGAAGCAGTAATGAAACAGCTAATGAGCATCGACTTGTACCGTGGCTTTATCCAGAACCACCAAATGGTGATGATCGGATACTCTGACTCAGCGAAAGATGCGGGCGTAATGTCTGCAGGTTGGGCTCAATATGATGCAATGGACAAACTGGTTAAGGTTTGCGATGAAGAAGGCATTGAACTGACTCTATTCCACGGTCGTGGCGGTACGGTTGGTCGTGGTGGTGCTCCGGCGCACGCTGCTCTTCTTTCTCAGCCACCTAAGAGCTTGAAAGGCGGTTTACGTGTAACAGAGCAAGGCGAAATGATCCGCTTTAAACTTGGCTTACCAGACGTTGCTGTAAACAGCTTCAACCTTTACGCAAGCGCGATTCTAGAGGCGAACCTTCTGCCGCCACCTGAGCCAAAACAAGAGTGGCGCGACCTAATGGAAGTGCTATCTCAAGTATCTTGTGAGGCTTACCGCAACGTGGTTCGTGGCGAAGAGAAATTCGTACCTTACTTCCGTCAAGCGACACCTGAACTGGAGCTAGGTAAACTGCCTCTTGGCTCTCGCCCTGCGAAACGTAACCCGAACGGCGGCGTAGAAAGCCTACGTGCGATTCCATGGATCTTCTCTTGGAGCCAAAACCGTTTGGTACTGCCTGCATGGTTAGGCGCTGGTGAAGCGATTCAGTACTCTGTAGATCAAGGCCATCAAGCCCTGCTCGAAGAGATGTGTCGCGAGTGGCCGTTCTTCTCTACCCGTCTCGGTATGTTGGAAATGGTGTACTCGAAGTGCAACATGGAAATCGCTAAGTACTACGACCAACGCCTTGTTGACGAAGAGCTATTACCATTAGGTGAGTTACTGCGTGAACAGCTGCAAAAAGACATCAAAGCCGTGCTAAATGTTGAGAACAACGAGAACCTAATGCAGAGCGACCCTTGGGGACTTGAGTCAATCCGCCTACGTAACATCTACGTTGAGCCACTAAACATGCTTCAAGCTGAACTGCTTTACCGTACTCGTAAGTGTGAAACACCACCAGCAGAGCTTGAAGAAGCGCTAATGGTGACGATTGCAGGCATTGCAGCAGGCATGCGAAACACTGGTTAATTAGTGATTCCTACCATTCAACGGACAAAAGGTCGCCTAGTGCGACCTTTTTATTTCACAAAATAAGCAATACTGAGTTTTTTGTCAGTTTTTTGGGTTATTTTGTCCATGTATTCTACTTTATGCTTATTATTTAGATATACTACCGCTCCGCTGCGGAAACACTCCAAAAAATAATCTGCAGCATCTTGACCAATAAACTGGTCAACCTAGGTGATAAACGGCTTTGTAAGGTGACATAACCAACCGATGAGTTGGTGCTACTTAGACATAACCAATATAACGTGCCATTAGAAGCACACTTGTTGTTTAAGTATTTGTTTACTGTTTACCATTTGGATTTCAGACATGTCATTACCACACGTAATTCTAACCGTTTTAAGTACACGCGATGCTACTGGTTACGATATCACAAAAGAATTCTCCGCAAGCATTGGTTACTTCTGGAAAGCTAGCCATCAACAAGTTTACCGCGAGCTAAATAAAATGGCTCAGAACGACCAGGTAACTTGCGTGCTTGAGCCTCAAGAAGGCAAACCTGATCGTAAAGTTTACTCTATCACTGATGCTGGCCGTGGCGCGCTAGGTGAATGGTTTGAACAACCAACTGCACACCCAACCGTTCGTGACGAGTTCTCAGCTAAGCTAATGGCTTGTGCTGTACAACCTTCTGACGCTTACCGTGTACAACTTGCTGAGCTAGTAGAAGAGTCTCGCAAACTGGTTTCTCACTACCGTGAAATCGAAGCAGCTTACTACGCAACGCCATCGACACTAGACAAGCAAGCACGCCTTGAGCGTCTAACACTTCGTCGTAACCTACTTATCCGTGAAGCATGGATTGTATGGGCTGAAGAAGTACTGCTTGAACTTGGCGCTCTAGCTTAAGTTAAGCTAGAAAAGCAAAAGGCTTGAACTCTATGAGTCCAAGCCTTTTTTGTATCTATAGGATTTGAAATGTTACTGCCAGAGGCTTTTTACAAGTGCTTAGGCTTTACTTCTTAGACTTTTCTTACAGCGCAGCGACTTGCGGACGAACACCTAGCGTATGGCAAAGTGCATAAGTCATTTCTGCACGGTTTAGCGTGTAGAAGTGGAAATCTTTCACACCTTCACGGCTCAGTGTACGAACCATATCAATTGCTTGGCTAGCACCAACAAGCTGACGAGTCGTTGGATCATCATCCAAACCTTCAAACTGCTTCGCCATCCAGCCCGGTACTTTTACGTTGTTCATCGCAGCAAAGCGAGATGCTTGCTTGAAGTTAGAAACCGGCAGAATGCCCGGTACAATCTCAACATCAACGCCAGCCGCTACACAGCGGTCACGAAAGCGTAGGTAGCTCTCTACATCAAAGAAGAACTGAGTGATGGCACGGTTGGCACCCGCATCCACTTTACGCTTTAGGTTAATAAGATCAGATTGAGCGCTTTTTGCTTCAGGGTGAACCTCAGGGAATGCCGCTACTGAGATATCAAAATCGTGGCGAGATTTAAGTAGCTCGACTAGGTCAGATGCGTACATCTCTGGCGCGCCGCCGCCTGCTGGAATATCACCACGTAGCGCAACAATACTCTCGATACCATTTGCCCAGTAATCGTCGGCAATTTGAATCAGCTCTTCACGGCTTGCATCAATACACGTTAGGTGCGGTGCAGCCACTAGGCCAGTTTGGTTTTTAATTTCTTTAATGATTGAGTGGGTACGGTCACGTTCACCCGAGTTTGCACCGTAAGTTACCGATACAAATTTTGGTTGAAGTGTTTTAAGGCGGTGAACAGAGTTCCACAGGGTCTCTTCCATCTTCTCACTGCTCGGTGGAAAAAACTCAAATGACACATTGATGTTGTCAGAAAGCTCAGCGATATTCTGATTTAAAGCGTCGATATGACTAGCGTGTGTGTATCCCATCTTACTCTCCCTGTGGCAAAAGCAACCACTAAAAACTCAAATCCTTAAACGACGTTTAGACGTCTATATGTCTGTAGAATGTATTGAATACGATTTAATGTCAACAGATCCATTATGAATTTTTCTCAAGTAGATCGTGAGTAAAACTCAAGTCGTTAGATGGGTCGCAAAGCAGAAATAATGTAGAAAAAAGGCTGAAAAACACATCGTGCTTTCAGCCTTATTTATCTTAGTGAATAGTATGCCATTTACGTACTAAAACAATTGATCTGAGTTTCAAACCAACCGATCTGAGTATCAGAACAGGCTAGACATTCTGTTTAAATCAGATTGAATTGCACCTGCCGTTACTTCACGACCGGCACCTGGGCCACGAATAACCAATGGATTATCTTTGTACCATTTGCTCTCAATCGCAAAGATGTTGTCGCAAGGCAACAAGTTCGCCAGAGCATGTTCTTTAGACAGTGCTTCAACGCCTACGGTTGCCTTACCGTTCTTCTCCAAACGCGCTACGTAACGCAGAACTTTCTGTTGAGAGTGCGCTTTCTCTAAACGCTCAGCCAGCTCTTCGCTCAGTACAGAAGCTTTGTCGAAGAAGTCATCCACAGATAGATCTTGCAGCTCTGCAGGTACGAGCGATTCCACTTTTACGTTTTCAGGTTCGATATCCAAACCAGATTCACGCGCCAGAATCACCAGCTTACGCATCACGTCTGAGCCATCTAGGTCAGCACGAGGGTCAGGTTCCGTAAGGCCTTGTTGCCATGCTAAGTCAACCAACTCGCTGAACGGCACGGTGCCATCAAACTGTTGGAACAACCAAGACAACGTGCCCGAGAAAATGCCAGACAACGCAATGATGTCATCGCCACTTTCACGTAGGTCACGTACCGTGTGGTTAATCGGCAATCCAGCACCCACTGTCGCGTTGTACAACCAATGACGGCTGATCTTAGCGAAAGCATCTTGTACTTGATGGTAATACTCGCTCGATGCAGAACCTGCCACCTTGTTCGCCGAGATTAGGTGAATACCTTGTTGTGCGATTTGCAGATACTTTGCTGCAAGCACTGGGCTCGCAGTCACATCCAGAACCACTGCTTCGTCATAACCTTGAATAGAGCCCAAACGCTCTAACCAGTCGTTACCATTGTTAGCAATAGATTCGTCGTCAAAGCGCTTACCTACCGAAGTCGCATCAATGCCTTGATCGTCGAACCAATAGGTTTGGCTATCAACCACGGCAACCAATTCAAAGTTCATTCCACGGCGCTTTTCAAGTTCCGCTTTTTGCTCAGCAAACAGGCTTAACCAGCTTGAACCAATATTGCCCTTACCACACAAGGCAATCGCAACACGCTTCTGCGCTTGGAACAGTTGAGAATGAATGCCTTTCACTAGACTGGATGTTTCACTCTTACGAATCACAGCCACCAAGCTTAAGCCTGAGTTCGCTTCTGAGATGAACTCAACCGGCGAGCTCTTAAGCTGCTGGTAGAAACCGTAGCAATGGTTAGGGTTCTTAGTCACACCCGCACCCACTGCAGCAATCAGAGAGAAACCTTCTTTTAGCTTAATCTCAGCTTCAATCGCATGGTCTTGGAGATATTCTAATGCACCACCAGCGATCTCTTCTGTGTAGGCAAGACGCAAACAGTGTTGATCCGGTTCAAGCTCATAAGCAAGCGGCTCAAGTTGAGCACGCTTAAGCCCTTCAAGCACTTCACTCTCTAGACGGTCGAAATCATGGCCGTGACCAAAGGTCAGTTGCACGATAAGCACTTCATCCAAAGAGGTAATGATTTTTGCGCCACGACCCGATGCCAGTACACGCTCGATCTGTGTAGAGCCCGCCTCCGGCTGATAGCTGCAGCGTAAGCTGAGATCCATAGCACTTTGAGCCACAGGCTGTAGCGTTCGGCTGTGAAGCACTGGAGCGGCAAGACGAGCCAATTCGCTGGCTTCATCAAGGCGAAGTAGAGGCAATAGACACGCATCTGAAACCAGACGAGGGTCAGCGCTGTAAACGCCTGCCACATCACTCCAAATCGTCACGCGTTCAACTTCAGCCAAAGCACCAATCACGGTTGCTGAGTAATCCGAACCGTTACGGCCAAGCAATACCGTTTCACCCTCGCAGTTCTGAGCCATAAAGCCCGTAATCACCACGCGGCAATGTGCATGCTGCGCCAAGGCTTCTTTGATCAAAGGGTAAGAACGTGCGCGGTCGACTTCGGGTTGAGCGCCCACTTCTGCACGTAAAAAGGCACGCGCATCTTGAGCAACCGCTTGTAAGTCATGCTGGCACAACAAAGCAGCGAGTAGACGTGAAGACCAAACCTCACCGTGTCCAAGCACTTTTGCTTTTTGTGCTTCGCTCAAGGGAGCCGTTAGCTCACCCAAAGCGGTAAATTCTTGTTGAATGGTTGCAGTAAGTTGTGCGGCTGATTCACCCTCAAGCAGTGCTTCAATCAGATCGAGTTGGAACTGACGAAGTACTTGTAGGCATTCATGGGCGATACGACCATCTTTGTCGAGCGCTTCAACAAATTCAATTAAACGGTTGGTTGTTTTGCCTGCTGCCGATACCACCACCAAATCAGTTGCTGATGAGTATTCTCTAAGAATGTTGACCACGCGCTGGTAACATTCAGGATTCGCTAAACTGCTGCCACCAAATTTATGTAGCTGGCGAAAGGTTGCCATTATTAACCCTCCCCTTCAGCGATAAAGCGCTGTGTTCTTTCAAACGCTTGCTTGAGGTCATCGATTAGGTCTTCTGCATCTTCAAGGCCAACAGATAGACGCAGTAGTTGCTGAGAAACACCCGCTTCTGCTAATGCTTCTTCGCCCATCGCGCGGTGAGTCATCGACGCAGGGTGACAAATCAGGCTTTCAACACCGCCCAATGATTCTGCCAAAGAAAACAGCTCTAACTTATCAACAAAGTATTTAAGCGCCTCGAATGAGCCCGCAAACTCAAAACTGAGCATGGAACCAAAGCCCGATTGCTGTTTCTTCGCGATATCATGACCCGGATGTTCAGGAAGGCTTGGGTGGTAAATAGTGCCAACAAGATCTTGTTGCTGCAGAGACGCTAGAATTTCACGTGAGCTTTCTTCGTGAACTCGCATACGCGCACCTAGCGTACGAATACCACGTAAAGTCATGTAGCTATCAAATGGTGTGCCGGTCGCACCAATACAGTTGCCCCACCATGCTAGCTCTTCAGCGTGTTCTTCTGTCTTAGTGACCACAACGCCACCAATAACATCTGAGTGTCCATTGATGTACTTAGTTGTAGAGTGGATAACAAAATCAGCACCCAGCTCTAAAGGCTTTTGGAACACAGGTGTCAAAAACGTGTTGTCGACAGCAACCAGAGCACCAACCTCTTTCGCTTTACGGCAAGTTTCTGCAATATCAACCACGCGAACCAGTGGATTCGATGGGGTTTCAATTAAGATCAACTTTGGCTTAAGCGCGAGCGCCGCATCCATCGCTGCTTGATCCGATTGATCAACGAACAGAACTTTGAAGTCACCTTTTAGCGAGCGAGTGTTAAACAGACGGTAAGTACCGCCGTAGCAATCGTGCGGTGCAATAATAAGATCATCGCCGCCTAAGAAAGCCGAAACCCATAAGTTAAGCGCCGAAGTACCACAGTTAGTCACAACCGCGCCTTTGCCTGATTCAAGCTCAAACAGTGCCGTCTCTAATAAACCGCGGTTTGGGTTACCAGAACGGGTGTAATCGTACTTTGGCACTTCACCAAAAGCGGGAAACCCATAGTTAGTCGAAAGATAAATGGGTGGGACAACGGCATGGTGTTGCGTGTCTGACTCGATACCAGTACGTACTGCGATTGTTGCTGGCTTCCGGCTGCTCATAGGTGCTTCCTTACAAGTTTTGCGTCTGAGAATCACAGCGGCTTGTCGGCATTTTGCGGCTGTGTTAGATATATGTTATTCACTTTACTTTCATAAACGTGAGACGTCAACACTTCTAGACGTCTATATGTCTTTGCTTATGGCAGTAAATCCCGCTAAAATCACCACTATTAATTTATTCTAACAACTAAAGTGATGAAGGTACGCAATGGCCGACTGGAATGGTGAATACATAAGCCCATATGCTGAGCATGGAAAGAAAAGCGAACAAGTAAAGAAAATTACAGTTTCTATCCCTCTAAAAGTGTTAAAGGTTCTTACTGACGAGCGTACTCGCCGCCAGATTAATAACCTACGCCATGCAACAAACAGTGAGCTACTGTGCGAAGCCTTTCTACATGCGTACACAGGCCAACCACTACCAACGGATGAAGACCTTCGTAAAGACCGCCCAGACGATATTCCTGCTGAAGTGAAAAAGCTGATGACAGAGATGGGTATCGAGTTCGAAGCGTTTGACGAAGAATAAAAACAACTCAGTCACTGCCTTCATTATTGATTCGCTCTAGCTGAACCTTATTTATCACATCGCGCATAGCTTTTTATGATTGCGCTGTGAATGATAGACATAAAAAAACCGACTCCAGATGAGTCGGTTTTTTATTATTCTTTTTGGCTCAATAGAGCAACAGCTATTAAGCCATATAGTTAGCAGGCATCTCGATACGAGCTACGCCAGATTCAACAGCCGCTTCCGCAACTGCTCGTGCTACGCGAGGAAGTAGACGTGGGTCCATTGGCTTAGGAATGATGTAACCCTTACCGAACTCCAGTGCAGTCTCGCCCGCAGCTGCTAGTACTTCAGCTGGAACTTCTTCTTTCGCCAGTTCACGAATCGCTTTAACCGCCGCTAGCTTCATTTCGTCATTAATTTCGCTCGCACGCACGTCTAGTGCACCACGGAAAATGAATGGGAAACAAAGTACGTTGTTTACTTGGTTAGGGTAATCACTGCGGCCTGTACCCATGATTAGGTCAGAACGAACTTCGTGTGCAAGCTCAGGCTTGATCTCTGGATCTGGGTTTGAACATGCAAACACAACAGGCTTATCAGCCATCAGCGTTAGTGCTTCAGCAGGCAGTAGATTCGGCCCCGATACACCCAAAAACAGGTCAGCGCCTTCGATAACATCTTCAAGCGTACGCTTATCAGTGTTATTTGCGAACAGCTCTTTGTATTCGTTTAGGTCATCACGACGAGTATGGATCACACCTTTACGGTCAAGCATGTAGATTTTTTCACGCTGAGCGCCACACTTAATCAGTAGTTCCATACAAGCAACCGCCGCTGCGCCAGCACCTAAACAAACGATCTTACACTCTTCAAGTTTCTTACCTTGAAGCTCGATCGCATTCAGCATACCCGCTGCCGTTACAATCGCTGTACCATGTTGGTCATCGTGGAATACCGGAACATCACAACGTTCAATCAGGCGACGTTCAATCTCAAAACAGTCTGGTGCTTTGATGTCTTCCAGGTTAATACCGCCGAATGTATCTGCGATATTCGCAACTGTATCAACGAACTCATCGATTGTGCGGTGTTTTACTTCAATATCGATAGAATCTAAACCAGCAAAACGCTTAAACAGGAGCGCTTTGCCTTCCATAACAGGTTTAGAAGCAATAGGGCCAAGGTTACCTAGGCCAAGAATCGCTGTACCGTTAGAGATAACTGCAACCATGTTGCCTTTACCTGTGTACTTATAAACGTTATCAACGTTCTGTGCGATCTCGCGAACAGGCTCAGCCACGCCTGGGCTGTATGCAAGTGCTAGGTCTTCTGCAGAGTTTGCAGGCTTCGTCAGTTCTACGGCAATTTTGCCTGGAATTGGGAACTCATGGTAATCAAGAGCTTGCTGACGGAATTGTTCTTGAGGTGATAATTCTTGAGAGGATTGAGCTTGGCTGCTGTCTTCAGACATAGGTGTAGGTTCCTAGGATATTATTATTTGGGGGATCTTGTTCATGTTAATGGATGTACTTCAAAGTTCCTAGGTGGTTGAAGCCTCTGTCTCATTAAAAAACGAGATTTCACTACTAATAAGACCAGTGAGCAGTTGAAATTACTATCGCTTGTTGAAGTTTCGTGCTGAATTTTGGTGAAGAGAGATACGCAAGGAATTGCCCTGAAATTGAATAGAGAGGCAACTTATCGTTGGGTGAGAGTGATGCTTGAATAGAAGTCAGTGCTTTCTCAAATTACAGGCAACAAAAAAGGACACCGAAGTGTCCTTTTTCATGTCTAAATAGCGAGAATTACTTCTTGCTAGAAAGAGCACCGAAACGCTTGTTGAAGCGATCAACACGGCCGCCAGTATCTACGATACGTTGCTTACCAGTGTAGAACGGGTGACATTTGTCACATACGTCTAGGTGGATTGATTCTTTTGCTAGCGTTGAGTTGAACTCAAATGTGTTGCCGCAAGAACAAGTTGCAGTAACTGCTTTGTATTCTGGGTGGATTCCAGCTTTCATGGGATAACCTCAAGTAGGCCGTGTCGCTATACGATTCTAAGCCGCACACCACACGTAGTTTAAAAAAAGAAATAAAGACACCGCATCGACACAAAAGAGTGATGAAGCCATACCTTTAAGGCGCAGTATAGTAATGAATCTATAAAGCAGGATCAACTGATTTGATACATTTTTCGCCAATATCGGCGTTATTTCCTTTGCTGGCTGTGATTCTTGGCTTGGCCCCAACCTCACCCGCTTCTCTGCCACATCACATTCAAACTGCTTCTCGAATTTAACCGCCTTATCCTTTAGACTGTTCGCTCTCGTCAATTCAGATAAAGCCGTCCCTTTATGCGTCCAATGATTGCCCGTGTGGCGCTGCCTGTTCCACTCGACAAGCAGTTCGATTACAAGATTCCAAACCACCTATTCCCGATTATTGGTGGTCGCGTCTCTGTGCCTTTTGGACGACAAACCTTAACTGGGATTGTCACGGCTCTGGTTAACGAATCAGAATTCGAGCTAGATAAGCTCAAGCCAATAAAAGCGCTATTGGATAACCAACCTGTTTGGCCGGAATCTGTCTATTCACTGTTAATGTGGTGCAGTCAGTTTTATCAGTACCCTCTTGGCGAAACCTTTGCTAACGCCCTTCCGAGCGCTCTAAGAAAAGGCAAAGCCGCCGACTTCGCGACGCTGGTTGAGTGGCAGTTAACGCCATCAGGCAAAGACCAACTGATGCAAGGTTTTGGTCGCGCGGTCAAGCAAGCCAAAGTGATGCACATGCTTGAACACGGCCCGGTTCCTCATCAAGATTTCATTGATGAAGAAGTTGGCAGCGCCGTACTCAAAACGCTAGAAGAGAAAGGCTGGATTGAATCGGTAGAGAAAAAGCCGAAGCGCCAACCTTGGCCAGTTGAACTTGAGAATGACCAAGACAAACCTAAGCTCAATGCCGAACAAGCCATCGCGATTGCGACCGTAAATAGCCAAACCGACTTTGGTTGTTTCCTGTTAGAGGGCGTTACTGGCTCAGGTAAGACCGAGGTTTACCTGAATATGATTAAGCCGATTCTCGATCAAGGTAAACAAGCGTTAGTGCTCGTGCCCGAGATTGGTCTCACTCCTCAAACGATTAACCGCTTTAAGCGACGCTTTAATGTGCCTGTTGAGGTTATCCACTCAGGTTTAAACGATTCAGAACGCCTGAATGCGTGGTTATCGGCGCGCGATAAAATAGCAGGCATCGTGATTGGTACCCGTTCAGCTCTGTTCACGCCATTTGCTGACCTAGGTATTATCATTGTCGATGAAGAACACGACGCGTCTTATAAACAGCAAGATAGCCTGCGCTACCACGCTCGTGATGTGGCGATCATGCGTGCGCACAAAGCGCAGATCCCGGTTGTGTTAGGCTCTGCAACTCCAGCATTTGAAACACTGCACAACGCTCAAATAGGTAAATACAGTTATCTCACCCTGACTTCACGTGCGGGTGTCGCACTGCCGACCACCAATAAGGTGTTGGATGTTAAAGGTGAATATCTAGAAAGTGGCCTGTCTGCGTCGTTAATTGCAGAGATGCAAAGACACCTCAAAGCAGGCAACCAAGTGATGCTGTTCCTCAATCGCCGAGGGTTTTCTCCGGCATTGATGTGTCACGATTGTGGTTGGACAGCCGAGTGTAAACGTTGTGATGCTTACTACACCTATCACCAATACAGTAATGAGATGCGCTGCCACCACTGTGGCTCTCAGCAGCATATCGTGCACAACTGCCAAGGTTGTGGGTCTGTGAACTTGGTGACCGTGGGTGTCGGTACCGAGCAGTTAGAAGCTCAACTTGGTCAACTATTCCCGGAATACAAAACCATTCGTATTGACCGCGACAGCACCCGCCGTAAAGGCAGCTTAGAAAGCGCGCTCGAGTCGATTCGTAAGGGTGAATTCCAAATTCTTATCGGCACGCAGATGCTTGCTAAGGGTCACCATTTCCCTGACGTGACACTTGTGGCGTTATTGGATGTGGATGGCTCTTTATATAGTAGTGACTTCCGTGCCTCTGAACGTCTTGCCCAGCTATTCATCCAAGTAGCGGGACGCGCAGGACGAGCAAGCAAACCCGGTGAAGTGATCTTACAGACTCACCACCCAGAACATGGGTTGTTGCAAGCCTTGCTACACAAAGACTATAACCACTTTGCTCAGACGGCGCTGGCAGAACGTAAGCAGGCAATGTTACCGCCCTATACCTTTATGACGCTGTTTAGAGCAGAAGCCAATGACACTCGCTTGGTGGAAGAGTTCTTGCGTCAGGTTCGTCACACATTGGAATCGCACCCGCTGTTTGACCAATATTGCATGGTGTTAGGGCCAACCCCGGCTCCGTTAGCAAAACGAGCGGGCAAATCGCGCTGGCAGTTAATCTTACAAACTCAGACGCGCTCGTTAATGCAGAAGCTATTGATGAGTGCCAAGCCGGCCATCAATATGTTACCTGCTGCGAAAAAAGTTCGCTGGTCACTCGATATTGAGCCGCAAGATTTGAGTTAAACCCACTTGGGTTAAAACTAATGATAAGTTTGTTCACAAATATTTCATATTTCTCGTGAGCAACTTCACACTAGTCATGTGATTTTTGTTAATCTAGCCGTAACTTTACACGGATTAAACGAATAAAATATTGCAATAAAAAAAGTGTTAGCAACACTTTCATAATATCTATTCGATTACATTTATTATTCACGCCTTAGATGCTTAGGCGGCAAAGGAACTTAAAAGAGGGTTTAATTTATGGCGACAATGAAGGATGTTGCCCAGCTAGCAGGCGTCTCAACAGCCACGGTATCACGTGCATTGATGAACCCTGAGAAAGTCTCAGTTTCGACTCGCAAACGAGTGGAAACAGCAGTACTTGAAGCTGGATACTCACCCAATACATTAGCTAGAAACTTACGTCGCAACGAATCAAAAACCATCATCACTATTGTTCCTGATATCTGTGACCCTTATTTCGCCGAGATCATTCGTGGTATCGAAGATGCCGCAGTAGAAAATGATTACCTTGTTCTACTGGGTGATAGCGGCCAGCAAAAGAAGCGCGAGTCTTCGTTTGTTAACTTAGTTTTCACCAAACAAGCCGACGGCATGTTGCTCCTGGGTACTGACCATCCGTTTGATGTCAGCAAACCTGAACAAAAGAATTTACCGCCGATGGTAATGGCGTGTGAGTTTGCCCCTGAGCTTGAACTGCCTACGGTACACATCGATAACCTGACCTCTGCCTTTGAAGCGGTGAACTACCTAGCTCAGTTAGGTCATAAGCGTATTGCTCAAATTTCAGGACCAGTATCGGCAACACTGTGTAAGTTCCGCCAACAAGGCTACCAGCAAGCGCTGCGTCGCGCTGGAGTCTCAATGAATCCAGCCTATAGCACGGTCGGTGACTTCACCTTTGAAGCGGGCGCTCAAGCGGTTCGTCAATTACTGGCACTTCCTGAACAACCTACAGCTATCTTCTGTCACAACGATGCGATGGCGATTGGTGCGATTCAAGAAACGAAGAAGCTGGGCTTGCGCGTTCCTCAAGACCTATCGATTGTCGGCTTCGATGACATCCAATTCGCTCAATACTGCGATCCACCGCTAACCACCATTTCTCAGCCTCGTTATGAGATTGGACGCCAAGCGATGTTGATGATGCTTGATCTATTAAAAGGCAACGATGTGCAAGCAGGTTCGCGTCTGCTTGAAGCTAAATTAGTGGTTCGAGGCAGTACAGCGCCACCTCGAATATAACCCTTAGAAATACCCTTATAAATCTGCGGCACATTTTGATGTGCCGCTTCCATTTCTGCACTATTATCCTCGCGCAATCTGGATTACCATGAGGGCAGAATCAGCAACTATTGAATTGTCTTGTGGCTAATAGAGATTATGTAAAGCGCGGTCGTGGCACGAAAAAACCGACCAAAAAACAAGCCCCTCGCCGTAAACCTTGGCGCAGTGGTCTTTTGGCGATCCTCCTTGCCGGTGGTTTTGGTTACGGACTTTACCTATTGAGTAATGATCCTGAGCCGCCTGCACCAACGCCTGTGGCAACCAAACCAAAACCTAAGCCAAAACCAGCGAAAGTGATTCCGCCGCCTCCTGAAGAGAAGTGGGACTACGTTGAAACGCTGCCAAGCCGCGAGATTGAAGTAAAAGCCAAAGAGCAACAGATCTCTAAGATCCCTTACATCATGCAGTGTGGCGCTTACAAAACCTCGTCGCAGGCAGAAGCACGTAAGTTGGATATTGCCTTCCAAGGTATCTCAAGTGAGATCCGCAAGAAAGATGGCAGTAGCTGGTACCGTGTGGTTTTAGGGCCATACAAGTTGAAGCGTGACGCAGAACGCGATCGCCATAAGCTGCAACGAGCGAAAATTGAACCTTGCGCTATTTGGAAAGACGGGTCTTAATCAACTCAATATATAATAGGGGGAAGAGGATTCCCCCTATTGCTGTTTGAAAGCGTTCAATAGTTCATCGCACAAGCAATAAGTATGTTAATCAAAAGAGTGCGTTTTAACGAAACTGAGGTACTTGTTCGTAGTACTCAAGCCCAAAGTCAGTCAGGTAGACCTGCTCCTTATTTATCTCGATGTAACCAAAAAAATCCAAGTGCGCTAAAACGTTAGGAAATGGACGTTTAAGAAAAACGTTGACCGAGTTTTTTAGATGTTCTGTTGAACACTCGCCCGCCTCCTGATACATCAGATGATGCAGTATAGACAGCTCATCCAGATCCATATCTCTATTAAAAAAACTGATATTGTCACTATTCATCACACTACTCCTTATGCAGTGAATACCACTGATTAGTGAACATCATTCCTTATAAATCAAACAAAAAGTGTTAACCATTTCACGTTAGAAATTTGTTTTATCTTTTTTTATATTTATCACAAACTATTAACCCACCAACCCTTGCCACACATAGGCTCAACAGGTAATGGATATTTGAAATAACTGGTAACATTTAGTTTTTTTGATATGACATACCATTAAAAGTGGCACTTGAATTCATGATAGTGGAGCCACATATAAGTAGTAACCATAAATAATAATCAAAAGAGGTCGACTCGTGACTACCATTGTATCTGTACGTCGTAATAATAAAGTCGTCATCGCGGGTGATGGACAAGTATCTCTGGGCAATACAGTAATGAAGGGCAACGCCCGTAAAGTACGTCGCCTATACAACAACAAAGTACTGGCCGGTTTTGCTGGCGGTACGGCTGATGCTTTCACGCTATTCGAAAAATTTGAAAGCAAGCTGCAAATGCACCAAGGCCATCTCACCAAAGCGGCAGTTGAGCTAGCGAAGGATTGGCGAAGCGACCGTGCTCTACGTAAGTTAGAAGCACTGTTAGCAGTAGCGGATGAGACCGCTTCACTGATCATCACAGGTAACGGTGACGTAGTTCAACCTGAGAACGACCTGATTGCGATCGGTTCGGGCGGAAACTTCGCTCAAGCAGCCGCTACTGCACTATTAGAAAATACTGATTTAGATGCGCGTGAAATCGCAGAGAAGTCGCTGAACATTGCAGGCGACATCTGTGTCTTCACCAACCATCACCACACTATTGAAGAACTAGAAAGCACCGTTGAACTGCCAAAGCCAGAGTAACTACCGCTTCCATCAATAACGTTGTATTCAACAGTGATTAAAGAATTAAGGAAAAACCATGTCTGAGATGACTCCTCGCGAAATTGTTCACGAACTCAATCGCCACATTATCGGCCAAGACAACGCTAAGCGCTCAGTGGCTATCGCTCTTCGTAACCGCTGGCGCCGTATGCAGCTTGAAGAAAGCCTACGTGTTGAAGTATCACCAAAAAACATCCTGATGATTGGCCCAACGGGTGTAGGTAAAACTGAAATCGCTCGCCGCCTAGCGAAATTAGCAAACGCGCCTTTCATCAAGGTAGAAGCGACTAAGTTCACCGAAGTGGGTTACGTTGGTAAAGAAGTTGAAACCATCATCCGTGATCTAACGGACGTTGCGATCAAGATGACGCACCAACAAGCGATGGAAAAAGTACAATACCGCGCTGAAGAACAAGCTGAAGAACGCATTCTTGATGCCCTTCTACCACCAGCGCGTGATGCTTGGGGTCAGAACGAGCAATCAACTGAAGACACAACCTCTTCAAACACTCGTCAGATTTTCCGCAAGAAACTGCGTGAAGGTAAGCTAGATGACAAAGAGATTGAAGTTGATGTAGCCGCACCGCAAATGGGCGTTGAAATCATGTCACCTCCAGGCATGGAAGAGATGACAAACCAGCTGCAAGGCATGTTCCAAAACCTAGCGGGCGACACCAAGAAAAAGCGTAAGATGAAAATCAAAGACGCATTCAAAGCACTGACGGAAGAAGAAGCTGCGAAGCTTGTGAACCAAGAAGAGCTGAAAGAGAACGCGATCTTCAACGCTGAAAACAACGGCATCGTATTCATCGATGAGATCGACAAAATCTGTAAGCGTGGCGACAGTTCAGGCCCAGATGTATCTCGCGAAGGTGTTCAGCGTGACCTACTGCCTCTTATCGAAGGCAGCACAGTATCAACCAAGCACGGTATGGTTAAAACTGACCACATCTTGTTTATCACATCAGGCGCATTCCAAGTGGCTAAGCCATCTGACCTGATCCCTGAGCTACAAGGTCGTCTACCAATCCGCGTAGAACTTGAAGCACTATCAGCACATGACTTCAAACGCATCCTAACTGAGCCAAAAGCATCTCTAACAGAGCAATACATTGCCCTAATGAAAACAGAAGATGTCAACATTGAGTTCACTGAAGATGGCATCAACCAGATTGCGGACGCAGCATGGCGCGTAAACGAAACCACTGAGAACATCGGTGCGCGTCGTCTACACACAGTGATGGAGCGTCTAATGGATGAGATTTCATTCGAAGCAACAGACAAAGCTGGCAGCAAGCTAGTGATTGATGAAGCTTACGTAACATCGAAACTTGGCGAATTCGTTGAAGACGAAGACCTAAGCCGCTTCATCCTGTAGCACACCAAACTCTAACTTATTGCTCTATCTCAAAGAAATAGCAGCTAATAAGCGAATTCAAGGCCCACTTTCGAGTGGGCTTTTTATTACCCGAAAAATGGGCGTATACTCAAATCACAGTATGAAACGAAGACTTACAAAGAATTAGACCTACGATGAAACAATCTCTACTGATCTGGCTTGATGCCGCACGACCAAAAACTCTGCCTCTCGCACTTGTCTCTATTCTTACAGGAAGTAGTTTAGCGTTCGCCGGTGGTCAGTTTTCTTTATCGATAGCCCTACTGGCATTTTTAACCGCCACCCTATTACAGATTTTATCGAACCTAGCCAATGACTATGGCGACGCCGTAAAAGGCACAGACAACGAAAATCGTCTGGGGCCAACACGTGCCATGCAATCTGGCGCGGTAACAGCGAAAACCATGAAGCAAGCGATCATCCTCAACATCGTGTTTACTATGGTCGCTGGGCTGATTCTTATTTTTCATGCCTTAACCTCGATTGAAAGTATCTTATCTTTCATTGCGTTAGGCATATTAGCCATTGTTGCTGCCATCGCTTATACCGTCGGTAATAAGCCTTATGGCTATATTGGCCTTGGCGACTTATCGGTATTTATCTTCTTCGGTTTATTAGGTGTTTCAGGGACTTACTTCTTGCACACTGGCCATGTTGAACCAAGCCTATTCCTTCCGGCATTGGGCTGTGGCTTGATGGCGGTTGCGGTACTCAATATCAACAACATGCGTGATATCGAAAACGACAGCGAATGTGGTAAGCGCACCATGGCGGTTCGCCTAGGACAACGCAAAGCCAAACACTATCATTTTGCTCTGCTTGGCCTCGCCCTTGCGTCTTTCGCTATCTACCTGCTTATTCAAGAAAAGCCGGTCTGGATCAGCCTGCCGTTTTTGCTGAGCATTATTATTGTTTACAAGCATGGCAAAGCCGTTTGGGAAACCGAAAAGCCAGCGCAAATTGCACCAATGATGCCCGTGATTGTGAAATGCTCACTGGTCACTAACCTATTGTTTGCAGGGGTTGTCGTAGCTCAAACTCTATTGAGTTAAATGAGACTAATCATTGCAAAGGGATCAAGCGCCGATATACTCAAAGTAAGCTCATTGTTCAAAAGGTATACTAATGGAATACAACACTTCAGCACTGTGCGACATATATTTGGATCAAGTTGATGTCGTGGAGCCAATGTTCAGCAACTTCGGTGGACGTGCATCCTTCGCAGGACAGAGCACGACATTAAAGTGTTTTGAAGACAACGCTTTGATTCGCTCTGTACTAGAGCAAGACGGTCTGGGGCGTGTGTTGTTAATCGATGGGGGCGGCTCACTACGTAAAGCGCTGATCGATGCTGAGATAGCCCTACTTGCCGAAGACAATGAGTGGGAAGGGATTGTGGTTTACGGGTGCGTTCGTGAAGTCGATGAGCTTGAAGACATGAACCTAGGTATCCAAGCCTTGGCTTCTATCCCTGTTGGTGCGAGCCAAGAAGGTGTCGGTGAATTAGACGTTCCAGTGAACTTTGGCAGCGTGACCTTCTTACCTGAAGATTACCTCTACGCAGACAACACTGGCATCATTCTTTCTGCCGAACCTCTAGATGTAGAACTCGATTTGGATGTCGAGGAAGAAGACGTCGAGTAACTCTCACTCAGCTTCAAATAATAAAACAAATCATAAGAACACAATCGAGTAGGAGGAGGCCTCACGGCCTCCGTCCTCTCACACCACCGTACAAG
>NZ_JBFSUX010000030.1:0-52102 GCF_041467595.1 Vibrio sp. 10N.247.311.13
GACAGCTCTGAAGGATCCTTCAACCGATCGCTTTGGCTTTAACTGATCGGCATTAGAGCCTAGAGCTCCGTTTTTATTTGTCTGTATAAAATGACTTATACAACGAACAAGTTTAAGACCGTTAGATAGTCCAACTATTGCCCTTCTCAACCACGCTGTTTTCGGACGCATAAGAATTGATAATGGTAAAGCTCGACTCGACAGCTGGCTCTTGCCCAATTTGATTCATTGAAACTCCCTCATGATGCCCTTCTCTACAACTGCACTTCTCGCATACTTGCTTCAAAATATGCACGAGCCTCTCTTGGTTAAGCGGCAAAGGGTTTCCTTTAATCGCCACTGATTTGAGCGCGTCGGCAGACACCTCATCAAACTGGGCTTCACAGACACCAAATTCCAACAAGTTGGGTAACTTAAGCGTATCAAGCACTTCCGATAACCAAGAAATTGCCTCCTCTTCTATTGCTTCTACGTTACCTGTTACTATCTGAGCGATTCGCTGATAACGCGCTAGGATGTCGCTTCTTTGCTGCTCTTTTGCAACGGCTATGTTCTCCAACATCACAAACGGCGCTAAACGCGCGGTAATCACACTATGAGGCGCAGAAATCTTACCTCCTAGTGCGGAGGCTAAACCATGGGCTGCGCCAAGCTTGGCATTAGTTATCGCCATACCACCGAGCATAGAAGCGAAAGCAAGATCAGAACGCGCTTGAGGCTCATCATAAACACACGCTTTAACCACAGAACCACTCAACTTACGCAGCCCTTCTTCACAAATCATATCGGTTAACAGATTCGGTTCACCACACACGTAGGCTTCCATTAGATGAGTAAAGGCATCCATCGCACCTCGCCCAGATAGATATAGATTGGTTCCATGAGTTAGGGTTGGGTCGACAATCGCAACGTCGGCCAGCATGTCTGGGCTTCTCAGGCTGATTTTTACTTGGTCTTGGCCTGATTTCAGCACCGCGTTTTTAGTGACCTCGGCGCCGGTACTCGCTGTGGTTGGAATTGCGATAAACGGAAGTGGTTTGGTTTTAAGAGGAACATTACGCCCGACCACTTCAACATAGTCATATAAATTGCCTTGATTAGGTAAAACCGCAGCCAACGCTTTGCCCATATCGATGGCGCTACCGCCCCCCATGGCGACAACCATATCTGGCTTAAATCGACGAGCAGAAATAGCCGCCTCTTCAACCATTTTGATATTAGGTTCACCGGAAACGGCAATGTGCTGATAACGCATACTCTGCGCATCAAGATAGTCAGTAACAATTGAAGTGCGCTCTAATGTATTGCCTGTAACCAATAGCACGCTGTAGCCATATTGATTAAAGAGAGACAATGAAGCGGAAAGTGCTCCATCACCAAAGATGATCTTTGTAGATGTCATAAATTGAAACATGGTGCCTCCTGCGCCTATGACCGAACAAAACTGCGAACTCTTGGTTATTGGAATTTAGCCTTTATATAGTGCATCAGTATTAAGATGCCTCGTTCTGTATGCGCTTTTTTTGACGAGGTGCAACTTGTCGCATTAAAGATGGATTAATGTCGTATTCTTAGGGGTAATTCACACTCTTAAATTAAGGGTAATCAATCTGAATACCCATCAGAAATCAGCATGGATCCTTTTTGTGACCATTATTTGCTCTGATAGACAAAACCTATTGTATTAAGAGGTAATTCCATCTTTATTTCCCCATGGCATTGAGGCATAGTTGGTTTTATGAAATTTTGAGTGGCATTCACTAAAGAATAGTTAACATAATCGAGTTAACGAGCCTCATCCCGTATTTAGGAGAAATTAAATGTTTGTAGTTATTTTTGGTCGCCCTGCTTGCCCATTCTGTGTTCGTGCAAAAGAGCATGCTGAAACTCTTAAAGCTAAACGCGATGACTTCAACTACCGTTACGTTGACATCCACGCTGAAGGTATCAGCAAAGCTGATCTAGAGAAGACTGTTGGTAAACCTGTCGATACAGTTCCACAAATCTTCATCGACCAAGACCACATCGGCGGCTGCACAGAATTTGAAGCATACGCAAAAGAAAACCTAGGTCTTTTCGACTAAGCTAGGATTTCTCAAACGAGAATCAGGGCTAAAGCCTTAAACAGCTGACCCATTTAGGCGTTAGACTGTACGATTTATAGAAAGCCCGCTCACTGTAGCGGGCTTTTTTATGACCAGTTTTCATACGGAATAAGAATAAGGTCAAAATCAAGTAAATTAACAAAATATTGCTTATAATTTATTTATATTTAGATACAATTCACCTCTCAAACTTACCCTGTGTTCCACGCCAATTATTGAGCGACCACCGTGAATATCGACGTTGTTTTTCTGTTAGAACAAAACCCCATTCTCCTCATCTTTGTTGTTTTATCGATTGGATTAGCCATTGGTAAAATTCGTTTCGGTAGCCTCCAACTTGGTAATTCAATCGGTGTTTTGATTACTTCCCTTATCATGGGACATCTTGGCTTTTCTTTTAACGCAGATGCGCTCACCATTGGTTTCATGCTGTTCATCTACTGTGTTGGCATTGAAGCTGGACCAAACTTCTTCGGTATCTTCTTCAGAGACGGTAAGCACTACCTCATTCTGAGCCTTGTGGTACTTTCTACCGCAATTGCCCTAACCTATTTCAGTAGTCATTACCTTGGCCTAGGCTTTGGTTTATCTGCAGGCATGATGGCAGGTGCCTTAACAGCAACGCCGATATTGGTAGGTGCTCAAGATGCTCTGAATTCTGGGCTTGCAGAATTACCAAGAAACATGGACTTGAGCCTGATTATCGAAAACCTTTCAGTCGGTTACGCGATGGCTTACTTGGTTGGCTTAATCAGTATGATTATGTTTGCTCGCTTGATTCCAAAACTTCAAAAAGTGAACCTACACGACTCGGCAGAGCAAATCGCCCAAGAACGTGGGTTAGGCGCTTCAGGTCAGCGTAAGGTTTACTTGCCCATTATTCGTGCTTATCGAGTGGGACCAGAGCTCATCTCTTGGACTGACGGTAAGAATCTGCGTGAACTGGGCATCTATCGCCAAACAGGCTGTTACATCGAGCGTATTCGACGTAATGGTATTCTTGCCCATCCAGATGGTGATGCAATTCTGCAAGAAGGCGATGAGATCGCATTGGTTGGTTTCCCAGATAGCCACGCTCGTCTAGACCCAAGCTTCCGTAACGGTAAAGAAGTTTTCGACCGTAACCTTCTCGATCTGCGTATCGTGGAAGAAGAGATCGTCGTTAAGAGTGACAGTATCGCAGGTAAGCGCCTATCAGACTTAAACCTGTCTGAATACGGCTGTTTCCTTAACCGCGTAGTACGTGCTCAGATTGAAATGCCGATGGACTTAAACATCGTGCTTTCTAAAGGTGACGTCCTACAGGTGAGTGGTGAAAAGAGTCGAGTGCACGGCCTAGCTGAGAAAATTGGTTTCATCTCAATCCACAGCCAAATGGCGGATTTGATGGCCTTCTGTAGCTTCTTCATTTTGGGTATTTTGTTTGGTTTGATCACCATGACATTCGGTCAGGTATCGTTTGGGCTAGGTAACGCGGTTGGCCTGCTTCTATCGGGCATCATGCTTGGTTTCCTACGAGCGAACCACCCTACTTTCGGTTATGTGCCTCAAGGTGCTCTGAACATGGTCAAAGACCTCGGTTTGATGTTCTTTATGGTCGGTATCGGCTTGAGCGCCGGTGGTAAGATATTTGAGCACTTAACCCAAGTTGGCCCACAGGTAATAGGTATTGCCCTAGTAGTGAGTGTGCTGCCAGTATTCTTCGCTTACTTGGTTGGCGCTTACGTATTGAAGATGAACCGAGCTTTGTTGTTCGGTGCAATCATTGGCGCGCGAACTTGCGCTCCAGCGATGGACATCGTAAATGACCACGCTCGCTCAACGATTCCGGCTCTGGGTTATGCGGGTACTTATGCGATAGCCAATATATTGATGACCTTAGCAGGTACTTTCATCATCATAATTAGCTAGCATCTGCTGCATTAAAAGCAGCCAAGCTTAGATATTTCGAATGCACTAATTCACTTTGGGTTAGTGCATTTTTTATAACCTGTTTTAAGCGGTTCAAGCCTTCTTCCCCACTCCTGCTCTTAACTCTCTTCATCCCTTATTTCTACTCTTGTCCCCCTTCGAATCGCGGTAGCCGTATCCGCTCTTAAATCTCTTCGCATCCCGCCACTCGAATCCCATATCTGCTCTTAATCTCTTGAACCAAATAGCAGACAAAAAAATAGGCGCTCAATGAGCGCCTATTTCGTTTAGATTCGATAACTTGAATTAGATGTCAGCTACATCAAATTCAACAGCTGGGTTAACGTCAGCTTCGTAATCAACACCTTCAACACCGAAACCAAATAGCTTCAAGAACTCTTCTTTGTACTCTACGTAGTCAGTCAGTTCTTTTAGGTTCTCAGTTGTGATTTGAGGCCATAGGTTACGACAGTGATCTTGAATGTCTTCGCGAAGCTCAAGGTCATCTAGACGTAGACGGTTCACTTCATCCACTTCTGGCGCGCTGCCGTCTTCTTTGTATAGACGTTGGCTGAACATACGGAAGATCTGTTCCATACAACCTTCGTGAATACCTTCTTCACGCATCTTCTTGAACACCATAGCGATGTAAAGAGGCATTACAGGGATTGCAGAACTTGCTTGAGTCACTACAGACTTAAGAACAGCAACGTTTGCAGTACCGCCAGTTTGGCCTAGCTTCTCGTTCAGCGCTGTCGCTGCACGGTCTAGATCCATCTTAGCTTTACCTAGTGCGCCATCCCAGTAGATTGGCCACGTTAGTTCAGTACCGATGTAGCTGTAAGCAACCGTCTTACAACCGTCCGCTAGAACACCAGCTTCAGAAAGAGCATTGATCCAAAGTTCCCAATCTTCACCGCCCATTACAGTAACAGTGTCTTTGATCTCTTCTTCAGTTGCAGGCTCTACGCTTGCTTCGATGATTGTGTCTTTGTTCGTATCAACCGCAGTTGACGTGTACGTTTCGCCGATAGGCTTTAGAGATGAACGAATTACTTCGCCAGTCTCTGGCATTTTACGCACTGGAGACGCCAGTGAGTATACAACCATATCGATTTGGCCTAGATCTTCTTTGATCAGGTCAATTGTTTTCTGTTTCGCCTCGTTAGAGAAAGCATCGCCGTTCAGGCTTTTTGAATATAGGCCTTCTTCTTTAGCAAACTTGTCGAACGCTGCTGAGTTGTAGAAACCAGCTGTGCCAGGCTTTTTCTCAGTACCGGCTTTCTCAAAGAAAACACCGATAGTTGAAGCGCCGCCACCAAATGCAGCCGCAATACGTGAAGACAAGCCGTAGCCACTTGAAGAGCCAACAACTAGTACACGTTTAGGTGCGTTTGCGATTGGGCCTTGAGCTTTTGTGTAAGCAATTTGTTCTTTTACATTAGCTTCACAACCGACTGGATGTGTTGTAGTACAGATGAATCCGCGAATTCGAGGTTTGATGATCATATTCAACTTCCTTAAAAAATCAGGTTAAGGATAAAAGTTTCGTACGCAAATGGCATCTAATTTCTGTAAAAATGTGGTGAAAATGCAAGTGGTTGGAGCACTCAGCTGATATTTGCTGACTAAGTCACCATTTGTTAACGCATCTATTGCGACTTCTACGACAAAAACAAAAAAGGCACCTAATTAGGTGCCTTTTGTCATTTCTTTATCTAAGCAACGCTATTTAGCTTAGGTTTTAACTCTTTTCGCGTCAAAGTTTCACTGTAATCATGACTGAAGTGGTCAACTTGAATCGCTGCGTAGCGAAGTTTGTCTGCTGCAATGATTTGGTCAACTTCGTCTTGAGTAAGAACATCTGCCGCCAGTGCTTGAGCAAGTTTATCTTGCAATAGACCTTTACGAGCCACTTTGCCCTCTTTCACTGCTTTGAAGATCTTACGTTCGAGAGGCTTGATGCTGTACATCGCATTGAACGCATTCTCCATTAGGCCAACACTATCCTCTTCTTCTTTGCCTATGTAGCAAAGGTGAGTTAGACGTTCACGGTGTGCACCCGGAGTCATCAAGCTTTCTGCCAGTTGTACCGTTAGATTATCACTTGGTTTTTCAAAGTGGTTACCGACAGGGAAAACTAGACCTTTAAGTACTTTACCTACCATCTTGTTCGGGAAGTTTCTGTACGCTTCTTGTAGCGATTTAGCCGCGTTATGGAAACAGTGTTGAATCGCGTAGTGTACGTAGTCTAGGTCAGCTTGTTGACGACCTTCATCTTCATACTTCTTAAGCGCTGCAGACGCCATGTATAGGTAACTTAGACCATCACCTAGACGTGCAGAGATAAGCTCTTTACGTTTCAGTTCGCCACCTAGTGTAAGCATTGCGAAATCCGCACTCACTGCAAGCGCACGGCTCAAGCGAGTTAAGTCTTGGTAGTAAGGCTTCGTTGGACCGCTCATATCCGCTTTAATGAACTTAGAGCCTGTCAATGCCGCACCGAACGCACCAAACGTGTTCTTAGTTGCGTGAGAGATATGCTTGAACAACAAGTTATCGAAATCCTTCGCACCTTGCTTCTCATCTGGGTTTGCTGCCGCTTCCATTTCGCTTAGCACGTATGGGTGACAACGTGTCGCACCTTGACCGAAGATCATCAGGTTGCGAGTTAAGATGTTCGCACCTTCTACTGTGATAGCAACTGGAATACCTAGGTAAGGCGCAGCTAAGTAGTTCATTGGACCATCTTGAATTGCACGACCAGAGTGGATATCCATTGAATCATTCAGGATAGTACGCGCCATTTCTGTCATGTGATATTTCGCGATAGCCGTAACGATACCCGGCTTCTCTTTCATATCGAGTGAAGTAGTTGTTAGTGTACGAGTCGCTTCTAGTAGATATGTTAAGCCACCAATACGACCTAAACTCTCTGCAACTCCTTCAAACTTACCAATCGACATACCGAACTGCTTACGAACATAAGCGTATGCGCCGGTCGTTTTCGCCGTTAGGTGGCCCATCGCCGTGCCAAGTGCGGGTAATGAGATACCACGACCTGCAGACAGACATTCCACCAGCATACGCCAGCCTTTACCTGCGTAATCGGCACCACCGATTAACCATTCCATAGGAATAAATACATCGTGACCGCGTGTTGGACCATTCATAAACGCAAGACCAAGTGGGTCATGACGCTCACCAATCACAACACCTTCGTGGTCAGCCGGGATTAGCGCACAAGTGATGCCAATGTCTTCTTTGTCACCCAGTAGCTTTTCTGGATCGTGCAGTTTGAAAGCCAGACCAAGTACCGTCGCCACTGGTGCTAGTGTAATGTAGCGTTTGTTCCAGTTAAGCTTGATACCTAGCGTCTCTTTACCTTCGTGCATGCCCATGCACACAGTACCGACATCAGGGATACCACCCGCATCAGAACCCGCTTCTGGGCCTGTTAGTGCGAAACATGGGATATCTGTACCGTCAGCAAGACGAGGTAGCCAGTAGTCTTTTTGGTCTTGAGTGCCGTAGTGAGACAGCAGCTCACCAGGACCAAGAGAGTTTGGAACCATTACTGAAACCGCAGTACTGATACTGCGAGTCGCAATCTTAGTTACGATAGTTGAGTTAGCGTGTGCTGAGAATTCACGACCGCCATACTCTTTCGCAATAATTAGCGAAAAGAAACGCTCTTTGCGTAAGAAGTTCCACACCTCTTCAGGAAGGTCTCGATCTTCTTTTACAATTTGGTGGTCATCAAGCATAGCGAGCAAGGTTTCAAGCTCATTATCCATGAACGATTGCTCTTCTGCTGTCAGCTGAGGTTTTGGGTATTGATGCAGCTTAGTGAAATCTGGTTTACCAGAAAACAGCTCTCCGTCCCACCACACGCTACCCGCTTCCATCGCTTCTTTCTCGGTGCTAGATAGTGGTGGTAGTACTTTTTTAAAGAGTTTAAAAGCTGGGTCACTTACCCATTTTTGTCTTAGAGAGCTCATAGTTCAGATCCTTTTGTTCACTATATTGGTTGTGAATGTTTCGCTTTTTATTGTTTTATTCTTCTGCTGACATGCCTGCGGCTAAATATGGAATAAGAATATCGACCACTGCCTTAGCATCTATCTTTCTGTCATAGTCATTCTCTGCAATTTCTACCAGAGCCTGACTTGATGCCATGGTGAATACACAAGTCCCTAGGGTGAAGTGTAATCGCCAAAATAACTGTTCTTGAGTGAGGTTCGGATTCGCCTTCATTACAGATGTCGTAAACAAAGAAAGTACTTCGCTGTAGCGAGTAGTAATGAACCAACGCAAGTGTCCTTGCACATCCGTATAGCCTCTGCCGATAAGTAACATGAATCGGCTTGTACCATTTGGCCTAACATCATTAAGTGCTCTTAGTGGCTGTCTCAACGACTCAAACACGTCACTCATAGAATACGTTTCGTTCAAGTTTAAGTTCACTAATGCATCTTGCAGTGCTGGCATAAATGCTTCTAAGTAACGATTGAGTACCGCACGAACCAGAGTCTTCTTATCGCCAAAGTGATAGTTCACTGAAGCTAAGTTGACATTCGCTTTACTCGTAATCGTACGTAAAGAGGTGTCATTAAAACCGTGCTCAGCAAATAAGCCTTCAGCCACATCTAAGATTTTGTCTTTGGTTGTACTTCTTGGTGCCATTTCAATCACTCGTATTAAACAACTGTTTGAAATATACGCTTAGTACATTTATTTAACAAGCAAGCAACATCACATTTTCACAAATTGGTCGTACCAGTTAATAAAACTCAGCACTAAACGATTGAATCGCTGTGTGTTTATAAAAAAATAAAAAAATAATGAATTTTCTTGGAACTGAAATGGAAATGGAGAGTCCTAAATTAGGTAGAAAACAGCGTATTTAGAAGTTTAACAGGCCGTCAAACTTGTTCTTCTCACTGCTTTCTTAATTACTGCATTTTCCTTATTAACTCCTATACTTGTATCCGCCCAAACCACGTTGGTTTGGGCTTTTTTTTTGTTTGTTGTTTGGGACGAGAGTGAGCCTTACTTACCCCTCTTCACAGCTACTAACTACAACCTGAACAGCGCGACCGCCTCTTTATATGCTGTCATTTCTTCCTAAGAGTCGAACTACCATGCTTGGTACATTGTTATCACTGGAACTCGTATTTCAAACAACCTACTAGCCAACGTTTACCTATCTGAGTCCAAACCTAATACTACGTTTCCTCTATTTACGGTGCATCCATTCGAAGCTTGCCACTTGCTACTATTGGTAAATTAATCAATAAGGATAGAGACTTACATTCGAAATAAAGCCAACAAACTTAGCAATTTCTTGCAGATGTCCTAAGCTTCGTTTAATACCCTTTTCAATTAAGTAGTTAAACGCTTGTTGGGAAGCGGCGGGAGCTTTTAAAAGTAGAAGGAGACCTACTTTGAGACTGTTGAAATTACCTATTATGTGTTGCTTAGTTATTGCAGCTCCACTCTCTGCTCAAACTTTAGAACAGGCCGTAGCCATTACCTTGGCTACCAATCCTGAGATAAAGAGTATCTTTAATGAGTTTGTGAGTGTACGGAAACGAAATGACGCCGCAGGTGGTGCTTATAGACCTAGTATCGACCTGGATGCTGGTATTGGTTACGAAGGCATAAACCCTGCACCAAATAACGGCCCCGATACCGATCTCACAAGAAAGGAAGCGACGATTTCCCTCACTCAGTTGCTGTGGGATGGTTCATCGACTCTCAATGATATTGATCGTACTGCCGCAGAAGCAGAATCGGTTCGTTTGCAATTGCTCGCGGATGCCGAAGACAAAGCGCTAGAGGTCACACAGATCTACTTAGACGCAGTCAAAGCAACTGAAGTTTTAGCCCTTTCGGAAAGTAACCTCGCTATCCACAAGAAAATCTATAAAGACATCAAAAAGCGTGCAGTCTCAGGCATAGGCTCAACCGCAGATGTATCTCAGGTAGAAGCAAGGATTGCAAAAGCTCACGGCAACTTATTAGCCGCACAGAACAACCTAATTGATACCCACACCCAATTTAGAAGAATAGTGGGTCAAGAACCGCTTGGCTTAGTCTACCCAAGAGCCGATATTTCTATGATTCCTCTGTCATTATCAGACGCGCTTGTTGATGCTCTGGACCAACACCCAGTCATCAAAGTCGCGACTGCAGATGTCGATTCAGCGCACTTCCAGTACAAACAATCAAAAGGGGTTAACTACCCGACGTTCTCTATCGAGGCATCTCAATCATGGCGAGATGATGCTGGAGGCGATGAAGGTTCGAGCCAAGAGACTTTGGCAATGTTGAGAATGCGATACAACCTCTACAACGGTGGTACCGATAGTGCTAATTCAGAAGCTGCAGCTTACCAACTCAATAAAGCAAAAGATCTAAGAGATCGTGCTTATCGACAAGTTGAAGAAGGCCTTCGCCTCTCTTGGAGTGCATTGGATCTGACGTTACAACAAAAGAACTTCTTGTCTGATCACGTGGATTCGGCATCAGAAACCGTTATCGCTTATGAGAAACAATATCGAATCGGTAAACGTACGCTACTGGATCTGCTTAACACTGAAAACGAATTGTTTGAAGCCCGCAAAGATTACTTAGATGCGCATTACTCTGAACAGTACGCTAAATACCGTGTAATGAACGCGACAGGCTCTCTATTGAACGCTCTACTGGTCGACATTCCAGACGAGTGGACAACGGCAGTGGAGTATTAATGATGAAAATACCTTACTTATTACTTCCCGTGTTAACGATGACTTTATTTGCCTGTTCAAACCAGCAGGAAGAGGCTTATATCGAGACACCTGAAGCAGAACAGATTGCAGACCTGCAAGACGATGATAGAGATGGTGTGGTGAACGCTCGTGATATCTGTCCAGGTACGCCTGAGACATCACAAGTCGACAATGATGGTTGTGGCGAAACGATTCGTGCGGAAGAAGTCAGACAGCTAAAAATACTCTTTGCTCATGACTCATTTGAAGTGAACCCAATCTTCTCAGACCAGATCAGCACGATGGCAGAGTTTCTTGAAACCTACAAAAGTGCCTCGATTGAAATACAAGGCTATGCGAGTAAAGTGGGTTCTAACGAGTACAACTTAGACCTATCAAAAAAACGAGCAAACAATGTTCAAGACGAGTTACTATCGAATGGTATCGAACCAGAGCGAGTGCGAATTATCGGCTATGGTGAAGAGCGCCTAGAAAGCGATGGCGACGACCCTACTTCACACGCATTGAACCGTAAGGTAACAGCGACGGTGGTAGGGTTAAGTGAACAAATCGTCGAGGAGTGGACCATATTTACCACACTTGAAAAATAGCGTGACATTGTCACTGTGGATCTAGATGTGACATAGAGCGAGTGTCGAACAACAGCAGCTTAGTTATAAGATCAATAAAGCCGTGATAGGGTTGCCCATCACGGCTTTTTTGTTCTTTGTCGTCACATAAGTCGAGGGAGACTCTGTGACTCTTCTTGCTACTCAGAAGTTGACTTGTTACTCAGTGAGTAGGCTCCCTATTAAGCGAGCCGACTACCGATTATAGTTTTACTTCTTGATGCTTAGTTTTCGGTAGAGAAATACTTAGCAGGAAGTAACCTAAGATAGCTGCAGTCGTTGAGCCCATCAGGATACCTAATCGAGCAAGCGTATCAAAATCTGCGTTCGTTGGACCAAATGCCAGTGACGAGATAAAAATAGACATCGTAAAGCCAATACCACACAACACAGATACCGCGAAGATGTTCATGAAGTTCACACCTTCAGGAAGCTTAGCTACGCCGGTTTTCACAGCACCCCAGCTGAATAGGAAGATACCCAGTGGCTTACCAATCAATAGACCCATAGCAATACCAAGCGGTAGCATACCTGTAAGGTTTGAAATTGAGATGCCTTCTAGTGAGATACCTGCGTTTGCAAATGCGAAGATTGGCAAAATTGCAAAAGCGACGTATGGGTGCAGAGCATGCTCTAAGTGTTTCAGCGGAGAACGCTCCCCTTTATTACCTTTCAGTGGGATAGCAAAACCAATTACTACACCTGCCAATGTTGCGTGAACACCAGACTTCAATACTGCGAACCACAGAATTGCACCAACAATAAGATAAACACTCAGCTTAGTCACATGCTTGTTGTTTAGCATGAACAACACACCAGTCGCGATGAAGCCAACTGTAAGTGCAAGTGTTGATAGGTCGCCTGAGTAGAACAGTGCAATGATAACAACAACACCTAGGTCATCGATAATTGCCAATGCTAGTAGGAATACCTTCAAGCTTACCGGTACACGGTTACCAAGAAGAGCCATAATACCCAATGCGAATGCGATATCAGTCGCTGCTGGGATAGCCCAACCTTGAAGCGCTTCAGGGTTACTTGAATTAAATAGCACGTAAATAAGTGCAGGAGCTAGCATACCACCCACAGCTGCGATAGCTGGGAAGATTGCTGTCTCTTTAGACTTTAATGCGCCTTCTAAAAGTTCGCGCTTAACTTCTAAGCCGATTAGAAGGAAGAAGACAGCCATTAAGCCATCGTTAATCCAGTGAGACACAGACATACCAAGAACGTAACTGTGAAGTACACCTTGGTACATTTCGTTCAGTGGTGAGTTTGCTACAAACATTGCGATCGCCGCAGCGATGACTAGTATGATGCCGCCAGCAGATTCCATTTTAAAGAAGTCACGGATGACGTCGGTCATGATTTCGCCCTTATATTTATTATTTAAATAAACGAATAACAAAGAATAACCACGAGTTTATATCCAAGTTTAATTGATAGATAATCACTTCTTCGGATGTTTAACTTCGGTTTTTCCTACAAATACTAAACAATACGTCGTATATTCCATAATGTTGTTATGCACCATGAATTAAGTATAGATGAGATCATCGAACCTGTATGCACAATTCATTGGGGGTGGCTAAAAGTCGCAGGCATAAAAAAAGGCTATCAAATGATAGCCTTAGGTATTTTTTAGTAGCCAGTTAACTGCATAAAGCCTGTCGCTTCATGACTCCCGCTCGCCTTAATTGGCCCTTCCCAATATGGTATGACAAATGGAAGCCACATATCCCTGCGTATAATACGTGTCGTGAGGTTGATATCATGCTTAGGGACGTTGATGATCCACTGTAAAGGCATCCGTCTTCCATTCATCAACGTTGTATTTTGCAATGGTTGAATGGAAATGTCGGATTCCGTTAATTGGTAAACTTTGCCTGAGCGCGTTGCTAATGTCCCGAATATGTAAGGCAACTGTTGGTTATGACGATAGCGGTTAATGCTCAGCGCTGTGCCGTCATCGAGGTTAAATACAAACCAATCCCAACCTTGTTGGCCCACTCCAAGTAAGCCACTGCCCCACTCTTTATGTACCCACGCAGTTCCTTCCACTTCCTTGGTAACGCCGTCTAGGTTCAACACACCGCTCAACGATAAAAATGGAGCGCTGAAGTTATAAGACGCGACAGGTAATAAGTCGTGCTTTTTCTGATAACCGTTATCGCCGTTGAGCACATAGGGCCCTTTTGCAATGGTGTCGAGTTCTAGTCCAAACGTATCAGTTTGCACTTGAAGGCGCCCGGGGAATGGGGTGTTGCCGAGTGCACGCCAGTTCCAGTTATCAATCCAAAGCCTGAATGGACGATTAGTCATTCCCGCTTGGCCAATACCGCCACGAGCCATGCGCTGTTCTTTCCATACTTTGGACTTAGAAGAGGCCACCACATTTGAGATATAGACTTGAGGGCTTTGCCACCCCGGTGTTTCACGTTCGTCCGTTGCGATACGAAAAAAACTCCACTGAACCGAATAGTCTTTACCATCATCACCTTTCAAAGATGCAAAGTAATGCCACCACTCGTGCTGAAACTCTGGGTGGAACTTAAAATCTTGTGGTAGCGAAACATTACGGTCTGGCAAAACAGGTTCGAACACATTGAAGTGTTCATTAACCAATATTGAGTTAACTTCATTCACGCCCTTTTCACCAGGATCGATGAAATAGGAGTAATAACCCCAAACACTTAAAAAGATGCCGAAGAAACTGATTAATAGCAGAGAAGACAGGATTCGTTTTCTTAACTTATTTGAGGTATTCCGTAAAAACATACTAAAGCGCATCCCTCAGTGACTTCATCGGAGTGTTCCGAATCATTCTCATCACTGGTAAAGCACCAGCTAGCATCAATGCTGCCATGGCCCATGCAAATGTCTGCAAATAGTCCCAAGGAATCACTTGTAACTCGAGTGACCACCCAAAAGACTGCTTTATCACGATATCAACAATTAGGCTCGCTAACGCCAATCCGAGCGGAATCGCAATTAAGGAGGAAATAAGCCCAAACACAAACAACTGCAAACTACCTGTCAGGATCAGCTCTTTCGCCGAGACACCCAAACAGCGCTGCAAGGAAATATGCCTTTGGCGAGACACTTCTCCCGCAACCGTCGCAAAGAAAATACCGAAGACGGCGATAACCAAGGTGATGTTACCTAATGTATCTGCAATCGCGAACGTCCTATCGAACACCCGCATTGCTTGACTGTGAATATTGTTGTTATCGAAAACGCGCTCGGAGCCAAGCCTGAATACGCTTTCTAATCGGCTGCGAAGCCCTAATGAATTCACATCGTTTTTGAGTATTACCCCAAGGCCGACATTACCCCGCCCTGCAAAGCCATACAGCCAGTTTCGATGCGACATCATGACTTGATGGTAAGGATTACCGTAATCGTAATAAACACCGACAACCTGCCAACCAGAGCCGAGACTATCATAGAGGTCAATGTAGTCGCCAGGGCGAATCCCCAGCTTGAGAGACATCGATTCACTGATCAACACACCTTTAGAGTGATGTAAGTGATACCAGTAATTCGGAATACCTAATTTGATCGTCAGCGCTTCTAGCTCACCTTCAGAAGGCCCCGTACTGACCACCTGAATACTACCGACTGGAGACGCCACATCTTTCTCCCAACGCCACCAAACCGAATCCACTTCAGGTTGGTCAGATAACCAATTACTCATACGAGCAGCGGCATTGTTGGTTGGGTAGATATACAGATCGGCAGCCAAACGCTGTGTTAGCCATTTATCAGTGGTATCTCTAAAGCTACCGACCATGGTTTCTACACCAATATTGGCTGTTAAGGCTAACATAAACGCCATCGTCGCCACGCCACGGTAGCTCATACTGGAAGCTGCATCAGCAAAGAACCAGCGAGCACGAACCCAGCGCAACGAATAAGAGAGGCTGTTAAATAGCTTCCACATCAAAAACGGGGTAAATAGCGCCACACTGATCAGCATTAGCGCGATAATCGCAAAACCCGTTTCTTGAGTCTGAGGGGCTTGATACACAGCAACAGCAGCAACCAAGAAGCCACAGCCAATCAACGCTTGCCAAGTGAACTCGGTACCCGCAAAACGCATCAAAGACAAACGAGAAGACAGACGAATCGGTTGAGACTTAAGTAAACGAACCAGTGGCCACGCACACGCTAAGAAAGCACCAATCAATGCCATCAGTAAGCTGTAACCACTCCAACGCCAATTCCAGTCGATCGTTAAGCCGACGTTAGCGTCGTATAAATCGCCCAAGCTTGAAGATACGGCAGGTAACAATTGGTTTGCTAGCATCACGCCAAATACATTGCCGCAGATCCAGCTCAGTAAAACCAATAGCAGTAACTCTAAACAGAGCGCTTTAGTCAGTTGCCAACCAGACACACCCGTTTGTCTTAAAATCCCGACTAACGGTTGACGCTGAATAAAAGAAAGCGACATTGCTTGATAGAAAATGAACAAGCCAACCACAAACGACAGCATACCCATCGCTTTTAGGTTTAAGTGGAACGCACTGGTCAGCGACTCAAGCTCTGCCTTAGAGCTACGAGAGATCGTCAAACCATTAGGTAACATATTTTTAAGACGTTCAAACTTCTCAGTGGGCATGTCTGAACAAGCAATCACTGAAAGCCCAGCACTGCGTTTAAGCATTCGGAGCAAGGAGATATCCGCAATCAACCTTGTACCATTAATCATATTATTTTGATCAACAACCACAGGACCAAGTTCAGAACCATCCATCAAAGGGATGTAATCACCGTTGTGCCATTCCATGTGTTCAGCAAGATCATCACTGACAAGGATTGGATATGGTGGCTTCATGAGGTTCAAAGCGGTGAGATCTTTTAACGCTATACCAGGTTGTAGCTGAAGCATAGAAACAGGATCTATACCGACAACCATGAAGTTTGCGCCATTTTCATCAGTGATACGATGGTGATCAAGAGGAGAACACTGTTGAAAACCTTCACGGCGAAGTTGGATATAAAAGCCTTGCGGGATTTTATTGGCGTTGTGTTTTGGTCGAATACGGTAAGGAAGAGGATTCGAAAAGAGTTTTTCGCCATGCGCATAGCTTTGTTTGGCGTGTTGGTTGATAGCAGTAACACCAACCAAAAGTGATACGCCGAGGGTTAAACCAAGCCATACCAAAATAATCTGCAGTGGGTAACGTCGATAGTGACCGAGTAGTGCCTTAACTACGGGCCATAACATGCAGTTGCCCTCCTTGCAGACGGATCCTACCATCCATATGCAGAGCTACTTTTTCACTGTGTGTTACCAACAGCAACGTACATTCTAATTGACGAGCCAAAGAGGTCAGCAAACGCATTACCGCTTCCGCATTACGCTCATCTAAACTACCGGTCGGCTCATCGGCCAGCAATATTTTTGGTTCCATATACAGCGCACGCGCAATGGCCGCACGTTGTTGTTGGCCACCAGACGCTTCTTCAGGGTAACGGCCAAGTAAAGGCATAAGATCTAAAGCAGAGAGAATCTGTCTCCAGAGACCTTTGTCTTCAGGTAAGCCTTTTAACTGGCGGCAAAAACGGATGTTATCGGCAATATTTAACGTTGGCAGTAAGTTGAATTGCTGAAAAATATGGCCAATGTTGTTTCTGCGATAAGCGGTGCGGTCACGCTCGGTTGAGTCGTGCATATTGAAGTGAGGAAAAGCGATTTCACCTGAGTCCGCTAGGTCTAAGCCCGCGATAAGATTCAGTAAAGTACTTTTACCTGAACCGCTTTCTCCCATTAATGCCAGCTGGTCACCTTGGTTTAATGTTAATTCAGCACCTTGCAAAACAGGGTGAAACTCCCCCCCATCGACATAGCCTTTACATAGGTCTGACAGCTTTAACATTAAACAGCTCGCATTAGTTAGAATTTGGAAGGAGAATCTACACTAATTCCCTGTTAGGAGGAAGTATTTTGAAAGATAGATCACACGCCAACGATAAAGTGATGCGATTGGTGCGCCCTACTTCAACTTCCTATCAAGTTTTTAATCCATTTTCTTGTTTTCATGCGATAGAGCGACCCGCCCCACTTGAGGACTTCTTCCGTTAGGAAAAGCAGATATACCCACTCAGGTGGAAACTTAAAATAGATAGCCGCGATGGCTGCCAATGGGATACCGATCACCCACTGAGCAATCAAATCTTGATAGAGGCAGAACTTCACATCACCACCCGCTCTCAACACCCCAACGATCACAGTCAATGGCACCGAGCGAATGACAATACCCACACAGAGGATCAGAATGAACTTCTCTGAGAGGGCTCTGGTTTCTTCCGTCAGTGCGCTAAAGGCATTAAGTATTGGCGTTTGAACGAAATAGAGAAAAACGGCTACAACAATACTAGTTAAGAAACACAAAATTGTTAAGCCAAGCGCTTGATAGTAAACCGCTTCATTGTTTTTCGCACCAAGTTGATTACCCACCAAAACAGCTGCCGCATTCGAAAGGCCAATCAATAAACTCAATGAGATAGATTCAACCGGCGTCATGACCGATAGCGCAGCCAGACCTTGAACGCCCGATTGCCCCATGATCGCGTGGTAAGCAAACAAACCACCCGCCCATGCTAAGAAGTTAAACGTGGTCGGCAGAGACAGCTTCAAGAAGCGAACCACCTTATCAATCGAAGCTGCCGCTTTAATATCGCAAAACTTAAATGCTAATAAATGCTTAGAGAAATAGAGATAACCAAACAAAGTCGCGACTTCAATCGCGCCACTCAGTACCGTCGCAATCGCCGCACCTTTGATTCCAAGCGCAGGAAAGCCTAAGTTACCGAAGATCAGCACCCAGTTTAAGAACACGTTAGACAGGATGCCGATACCGCTGAAAAATGTACTTAGCCCGGGTTTGTGCATCGCTCTCAAACCCACAGCCATACTGCTGACACACGATACCGCTAGCATGCTAAATGACGTAATTACGATGTATTCAACGCCTAAGTTGATGACCTCTTGAGAGTCGGTCGTCACGCCCATGATTTGTGCAGGAAATGAAACGAAAAACGCGATAGTCAGTAAAGCAAACAGTGTCGACACCAGCCACGTCAGCGCAGTGCTTTCTCTCACACCTTGTCTATTACCCGCGCCCCAATATTGAGCAGTAAGAAGAGCACCGCCCGTGGTAACACCCACCAGCATAATGGTCGTCACGAACATCGCTCGGCTCGCCACACCCACAGCTGCGATGTCTGCTTCGCCAAGTTGACCCAACATCAATACATCCACCAAGCCTCGGCTTGAAAACATAATGCTCTGCAAGGTGATGGGCAGTGCAATCGCAATAAGCCTGCGAACAAAATCACCTCGTGTGTGATGAATAATTGAAGAGAGCAACATAGAGAGATACCTAAACGGAACGTATTGATGAATAAAGATAAATATCGCGCTATTATATCAATGTTCGGTTTTTAACCACAGATATAAATGGAGTAACAATGAAGAAAGTACTGGTTTTAGGCGCTTCTGGATATGTTGGTTCGCAACTCCTCCCTCTCCTGCTTGAGCAAGGCTATCAAGTCACGGCAGCAGCAAGGCATATCGACTATTTAAAGGCACGGACCGAGCCTCACGAAAGCTTATCGCTTGAGTATCTTGATCTGGCCGATCAAGCCGCGACACAAGCCTTAGTCCCCGACTTTGATCTTATCTTCTTTCTCGTCCATGGCATGGCGGAAGGCCACGACTTTATCGATTATGAGCTGAACTTAGCCCGTAACTTTGTTTCTGCACTTGGTCCTAAAAACCAGCATGTTATCTATCTGAGTTCACTTCAACCTCAAACCGGCAACTCTGAGCACCTTCAAGCTAGAAAGAAAACGGGTGAGCTGCTTCGTAAAGGTTCAGTTCCTGTTACTGAGCTTCGTGCAGGCGTCATTATCGGCCCGGGTTCAGCTGCCTTCGAGATAATGCGAGACTTCGTTTACAACCTACCAATCATGATTGCGCCAAAGTGGGTCGACTCTAAAGCGAACCCAATTGCCTTGCAGAACCTGAATCACTACCTGCTGAAACTTGCACAAGACACGCCTAACGAAAGCCAAACCTTTGAGGTGGGTGGCCCAGATATCGTCTCTTATCGAAATCAATTCGCGCATATTGCCAAAACTGCCGATCGTCCACTCAGGCTGTGGGCGACATCGCTACTCACACCTAAAATCGCTTCTTATTGGCTTGGCGTGGTGACCTCTGTCCCTTCCAACATAGGTAGAGCCTTGCTTGCGGGTTTAAAGCATGACTTTATTGCTAACTCGACCACCATCCAAGAAAAGTACCCTCAGAAGCTTGTCTCGTTCGAGAGCATGGTTGAACAAGCCATTCACGCTGAAGGAAACTTTGTCAAAAGCAATGTGTGGGGCTTTGATAAAACCGCCTTCAAACGCTGGCAAGCTGGATACGGTTATTATCCAAAGAAAACAGGCGCAAGTATCACTTCAAGCGCTTCACTGGAATCGCTCTGGCACGTGGCTCAACAAATCGGAAGCCCGAAGCAAGGTTACTTCTTCGCTAACGCTTTATGGCGCACACGCGAATGGTTGGATGTTATTTTCGGTGGCGGCGTACCGGTTCGACAAATGCCAGAAGGACCCAACCTCAAAGTCGGTGACAAGATTGACTCTTGGAAGGTTATTCGCTGTGAAGAGAATCAGTTTCTATCCCTGCTTTTCGGTATGAAAGGCCCCGGTTTAGGGCGACTCGAGATTACCGTCTCTGACCACGGTGATGCTCGCGAGCTAAACATCTCGGCTTGGTGGCATCCAAAAGGCTTTCTAGGATTGCTGTATTGGTTTGCGATGATGCCAGCTCACCTGTTTATTTTCAAAGGCATGGTGAAGGCAATTGAGAAGCAAGCTAAAGAACAGGATTAAAAGCAGATGCGAGATTCGGGTAACGGGATGCGAAAAGACTTAACAGCAAATTAGCGACACGCGCTATGAGAGACAAAAAAGAGCGGATAATTCCGCTCTTCGTATCTCTCATCTCGAATCCGCTATTAGCCGATAACGCTAATTGGGATCTCAGCCAGTTGGTTGCCTTGGTTAGCAGGGTAAACGATGTATTCACCGTGATACTTCACCGCAGACTTATAGTCCGTTACTTTGTGAAGCATGAAGCCCGCTTCCATCGCCGCTTGGATGAACTCAGCATGGTTGCCACGAACAAACCAGTTCATTGGCTTAACCATCAACTCCCCGTCGAAAGAGTCGTCACACTGTTTACCGCATAAAGCAAAAGAGTGCTCGCCATCGGTGAAGAATTGAATCTTGCCGCCAGTCGTTAGCTCGTCTTCACTCGATACGCTCCAACCCATCTCGTACATTTTGTCCATGAACGCTTCAACATCACTGTCTTTTAGCGTTTTAGGCTCTTCGCCTTCAGGGAAAAAACGTCCGTAAAACGCAGAAATACGTTTAAAGGTAAAAGTTAAATCAGAGTTGTTGCCTTTTGAGCGACCCTGTTTCTGCCAGCGAACTAAGTCAGGCACAATCACGCGATCATAAGCTTGGGATTTAATTGCCTTTGTTACCCAACGAACCAAATAAAGGTTGTTCGCGATAGGTGCGTCAATGGCCTTGCCAGACTTATGTAGAGCATATAGCTCGCCTAGCGCATCATTCACTAACTTCTGAATTTCAATATAGTATTTTGACATTATGCCTTCTTTCCTAATGTCCAATATAGTAATGCTGACATTACTGCACATGCAGCCATTACCATAGCCATAGACCCAGCACTGTCACTTGGCAGCATCGCAACGATAGCCCCAACGACAGAACCAGTACCAAATCTTAATGTTCCCGCAAGCGATGAAGCCGTGCCTGCCATGTTTGGATAACCACTGAGCAATAGCCCCATAGAGTTACTGCCGATAGTAGAGATGGTGCCAATAAATAGCATCACAAACGGCACGATTCCCCAAAGCCCGAGATCCAGCGCCCAACCGACAAGTAAACCTACGCCAGCCAGTAATTGGATGACCAACGCTGCCCTCAACATTGTATGAGAACCGACCTTCTTAACGATTCGACCATTGATTGTCGTCATCAGAATCATCGCAACAATGTTCAGACCAAATAGGTAACCAAACAGGTCAGGACGTACGCCATAGACATCAATGTAGACAAAAGAGCCTGCAGTTAATAATGCAAACATCCCAGAGAACGAGAATGCACCCGAGAAAATCAAGCCCATAGCGGTCGGGTTTTTACATAAACGGGCGTAATTACGAATCGTGGTTTTAAAGCGCAATGGTTGTCGGTTTTCTGCAGGAAGCGTTTCTGGGATCTTCATCGATACCGCCAGAATCACGATCACCGCAAAAATAGCCAGAACCCAGAAAATTGAACGCCAACCGAACCACAACGCTAAGTAACCGCCAATCATCGGAGCAACCAATGGCGCAACTGTCATCACCAAAGTAACGAAAGACATGGTTCTTGCGAAATCTTCACGATCGAACATATCTCTTACCACCGCTTGGATGATAACGGCCGCCGCAGCACCAGCAAAACCTTGAGCGGTACGGATGTAAGTCAGCGCTTCAATGCCATGAGTTGTCGCACTCACCATAGAAGCGATAGCAAACAAGAACACACCAATAAGCAGTACAGGCTTGCGACCATAGCTATCCGCCAACGGGCCATGCAGCAACTGCCCCAGCGCGAAACCTGCGGTATAGGCTGTTAGCGTGATTTGTACCTCACCCGCCGTCACACCAAGATCTTTAGCAATGGTCGGCATCGCTGGCAGATACATATCAATGGCTAGCGGAGTAAGTGCACCAATCGCACCTAGAATCAAAAACAGCACTAAGCCTAATTGAGGTGTTTCTAGTTGGGAGCTTTGGCTCTGTGAGGTCGATGTTTGCATGGTTCTCCGAATGTTCAACTGATAGAGCTAGGGACTAGCGTGAGTACGCGACTCAAAGATTGGCTGAGACTTTCCTAGTACCAGTCAACATCATCAGCCGACGCTATCCATGGTCGGCTTTACAACGAAAGGGCTATGTCCAGCAAAAGTGGTCTCTTGTGAAGAACAATTTCTTGTTAAGAGCAACTTCTAGCTAAGGACTACTTCCAGATTGAATCGACTTCTTCTTGCGTTAGGTAACGGTATTCACCTAACTCTAAAGATTCGTCCATCTCAATTTCGCCAATACGTTCACGGTGTAGTGCTTCTACCTTGTTACCAAGAGCAGCAAACATACGTTTAACTTGGTGGTATTTGCCTTCGTGAATCGTTAGCAGCACTTCACGCTCTGCACGAACTTCTAGGTGTGCAGGAAGTGTTAGGCCATCTTCGCTCTTAAGCTGGATGCCCTCTTTGAATTTTTCAACGTAATCGTCTTCAACAGGTTCAACCAACCACACACGGTACGTCTTCTCGCACTTGTGCTTTGGCGAAGTGATACGGTGAGACCACTTACCATCGTCGGTAATCAATACAAGACCTGTTGTATCAATATCTAGACGACCAGCAAAGTGCAGCTTGTCCATTTTGATTTCATCAAGTAATTCAAACGCGATACGATTTGCGCCATCTTCATGCGAACAAACAAAGCCTTCTGGCTTATAAAGCATGATGTAACGTGGGCCGTGAACATTCAGTTCATTGCCTTGCCATTCCACAACGCACTCTTCAGTTACCTTGAGTGAGCCGCTTTTTTGAATGACATCATTTACTGTCACTGCCTTGGATTTTAATAAGTGTGTTGCTTCTCTTCGAGTGACGCCTAATGCATCGCACAGAAATTTATCTAAACGCATGAATACCTCAACTAATCTAAGTCGGGTATTATAGTCACCTTTGCTCAATTAGTTGAGCTATTTCACACTATTTGTTTTCCTTCTTACAAGACGCGATATGTATACACTCCGCCCGTACCAAGCTGATTCTGTAAAATCAGTGATTCATTACTTCAGAAAACACCAAACTCCGGCAGTGCTCGTGCTTCCGACAGGTGCAGGAAAAAGCCTTGTGATTGCAGAGTTAGCAAGGCTTGCGAAAGGTCGAGTGTTGGTGCTTGCTCACGTAAAAGAGTTGGTTGAACAGAACCATGAAAAGTATGAAGGTTACGGGCTGAAAGGCTCGATTTTCTCTGCGGGTTTAGGACGCAAAGAGACCGACCAACAAGTCGTGTTTGCTTCGGTGCAATCTGTGGTGCGAAATCTCGATTCATTCTCTAACCAATTTTCGCTGTTGGTTATCGACGAATGCCACCGTGTTCCCGATGAAAAGACCAGTAGTTATCAGAAAGTCATCACTCACTTACACGAGAATAATTCGGGCATCAAGGTGCTTGGATTAACAGCGACCCCATATCGTCTTGGGATGGGTTGGATTTATCAATACCACACTCGCGGTCAAGTGCGTTCAGATGAGCCACGTTTCTTCCGCGACTGTATCTTTGAGCTGCCGATTCGTTACCTGCTCGATGAAGGTTTCTTAACTCCTGCACGCATGATTGATGCACCCGTGTTGAGCTATGACTTTTCGCAGTTAAAGCCCGCGAGCACTGGTCGCTACAAAGAAGCAGAACTCGACATGGTGATCGAGCAATCGAAACGAGCGACCCCACAGATTGTCGATCAGATTATTCACCTAGCCCAAGATAAACTAGGCATCATGGTATTCGCTGCGACCGTTCGACACGCGCAAGAGATCCTCGGCTTATTGCCAGAAGGTGAAGCTTCAATTGTGATTGGTGATACACCAACTCTCGAACGTGACCAAATTATCAGCGACTTCAAAGAACGTAAAATCAAGTTTTTGGTTAACGTATCGGTATTAACCACAGGTTTTGATGCGCCACACGTCGATTTAATCGCGATTTTGCGCCCGACAGAATCCATCAGTTTGTATCAACAAATCGTTGGCCGTGGCTTACGCCTATCTCCGGGTAAAAAAGAGTGTTTGGTGCTCGACTATGCGGGCAACAGTTACGACCTCTACCAACCTGAGGTTGGCGACCCTAAACCCGATTCAGACAGTGAAATCATCACCATCCCTTGCCCTGCGTGCGGCTTCAATAATAACTTTTGGGGCAAGCTAGACAGCAATGGCTTCTTGCTTGAGCACTTTGGGCGCAAATGCCAAGGCTACTTTACCGATGAAGACACGGGCGAGCGCGAGCACTGTAATTATCGCTTCCGAGCGAAATATTGCGGTGAATGTGGTGCTGATAATGACATTGCTGCGCGCATTTGTCATGAGTGCGATGCAACCTTAGTCGACCCAGACAAAAAGCTAAAAGAAGCACTGAACCTAAAAGATGCCTTGGTATTTGAATGCTTGGAAATGGACCTCAACGTGCTTAAAGACGAGAAAGGTAAATCACAACTTAAGGTCACCTATCGCGGAGAAAACCAAGCGCAAGTGCATGAGTTTTGGTCATTAACCAGCAAAAAGCAGAAGCAGAACTTCAAAGACCAGTTTGTTCGCCCTCACCTTGCAGACAGACATCGCCCTTTCGAAGAAGCCTCACCGACGAAAGTGGTTGCTCACCAACATAGATTCCGCCCACCTCAATTCGTGATTGCCCGTAAAGTCGGACGCTTTTGGAAAATGAGAGACAAGATATTCGAAGACGAACTACAGCAGCGTTAAGGTTAAGAATAAAAGTAAGTCTTACGTTCTTAACACTCGGCAATTAATCTTATGTATTAAAGCCTGCGCCATTTAAGCGTTAAGTTTTTCGGTATCAAATTCTCATTATTAATCAGGTTCACTTTCTGTTCAGAATTACTTTTTTATACTGAACGCTATCAACCTTCTCTAGGATTCGCTATGTTTAGTAAAGCTATGATTTCTTTGTTTTCTATAAGCTTAGGCTTATTTGTTTCTGCTGGCGCATGGGCTGACTCACATCATAATGGTCATGAATTAGTGCAGGACGTTCATAAAGCAGGAACCAGCATCGAATTTGAAGAAGATCAAGACGAAGTCTATGAAGCCGTACGAGAAGGCTACATTCGCCCTTTCTCAGAAATGTATGCGGCGGTTGAAAACGATCTTCATGGCAGAATCATTAAAGTAGAACTAGAAGAAGATGACGACATTTGGGTGTATGAACTAAAAATCAATTACCAAAACAACATCATCAAAGTCGAATACAACGCTGAGACGTTAGAAATGCTTATGATCAAAGGCCGCAACTTTAAAGACGCAATTAAACACGGCGACTAGTTACGTACGACGAAGAGCTAAGCACGACGAACAGTCATTAGAAGAAATTAGAAGAACAATTATGAAAATTTTAGTCGTTGAAGATGAGCCTCGTTTGGGCCAACAAATTATTGAAACACTTGAGGGGGCCGACTGGGTTCCAGATCTCTCTCAAGATGGTATCGACGCACTCTACCGTGCAACGTCAGAAGAATGGGACGCGATTGTCCTCGATTTAGGTTTACCTAAGCTTGACGGCCTAACGGTATTAAAAGGCATTCGAGACGAAAACATCAACACGCCAGTGATTATCTTAAGTGCTCGTGACACGCTAACTCAACGTGTTGAGGGCTTGAACGCCGGTGCTGATGACTACCTAACTAAGCCATTTGAGATGGTCGAGCTGATTGCCCGTATCCGAGCTCAACTGCGCCGAGCATCAGGCAGTGCTGCTCCGATACTTCAAATCGGTGATCTAAGCCTAGACACACGCAGTTCTAAAGTGTTGTGGCAAGGTCAAGCAGTTAGCCTCACGGCGCTGGAATATAAAGTTGTCGCGTACTTCATGCATAACCAAAACAAGGTTATCTCGCGCACTGAGTTGGTTGAGCATATCTACAAGCAAGACTTCGACCGAGACTCAAACACGGTTGAAGTGTTCATCGGTCGTATTCGTAAGAAAATCGCACCAAAGATCATCAAAACCGTTCGTGGCCTTGGCTACCAACTGAATGCTGAATAGCTCAGTCGTCAATCACGCCAAGAGCAACCATTAATTAAGTGGACAGCCTGTTCTGATCATCGCAATACGATAAGTTACGATGAGCAAAGGCAGGTTGGAAATGCATGAATCTAAAGAAACGAACACTTAAAAACATCAGTTTAAAAAGCCGCTTGCTCCTTGCTGCGGCTTTTTGGCTAGGTGCGATGATATTAGCGGCTGGTGTCGGGATTCCGAAACTGGTTAACGACTACCTCGTCGATGACATGAAGCAGCAGCTTGGCTTAACCATGGATGAGTTAACCGCCAATATCGAAACCAATGACAGTGGTAACCTGATCATGGCAGAGCGTCTGTCTGATCCTAGGTTCAACCAGCCCTACAGTGGTATTTATTGGCGCGCCGCTACCCAAGAGCAGATCATTCGATCTCGCTCGCTATGGGATAAAGACCTCACCATCAAGCGTTCACCGATTCACACATCAGTCAAAGGGCCAGAGAAAGAAAAGCTGATTTACATCGAGCAAGATATCTACCTGCCTGAACTGAGCGACCCTGTCACGATCACCATTGGTATTGATGAAGATCCATTAGAATCCACACTGACAGAGCTTACTGGTCAAGTCTGGTTGATCCTAATGTTGCTGTTTGTTGGCGTGCTGATGTTGATCGGTATTCAAGTCAGTTGGTCGTTATTACCGCTCAGCAAGATGCAACGCGAACTGGTAATGCTAAGAAACGGCGAGCAACAAGGGTTAAGCGATAACTACCCGAAAGAGGTTTCTCCATTAGTCTCTGACCTCAATGCCCTGCTCTTTCACTATCAAGAGTTATTAGAACGAGCTCGTAACCACGCGGGTAACTTATCTCATGCGTTGAAAACACCGCTTTCAGTTCTAAAAAATGAGATAGAGCGACTTCCAGAGGATGACAAGGCACTGCTGCAACAGCCCATTCATCAGATTCAAAGCCAAATTGATTATCACCTTGGCCGCGCTCGTATGGCAGGTGCAATGAACATTCTTTCGGTGAAGTCTTCACCTTGTGAGCGTGTCGAAGCTATCTCAATGGCGTTTGATAAAGTCTACGCTGCCAATCAAGTCACCATGATTAACGAGCTAGACTCTGAGATTGAAGTGGCAGTAGAAAAAACCGACCTTGATGAAATGGTCGGCAACCTACTCGAGAACAGTTACAAGTGGGCGGGCAGCATTATTCGCGTCCATGCAAATGAACTCGACGATGGCAACATAGAGTTGGTGATTGAAGATGATGGCCAAGGCATTCCTGAAGAGAAGCTTGAGCAAGTGACCAAACGTGGCGTCCGACTTGATGAAACCACACCAGGAACAGGCTTAGGGCTTAATATCGTAAATGAAATGGCACACAGTTACCGAGGCAGCCTAACGCTCAGCAAGAGCTCAATGGGCGGCTTAAAAGCTTCTCTGGTGCTTAAAGTAAGTAAAGGCTGAACAAGCTAAGTAAAAGTTAAACACAATAAGCCCTAACGTAATGCTAGGGCTTAATTCTATCGACCTTATATACAACTCTATATATCGTTCACAGCAACATCCAAAGTTTGTGAATTATCACTAAGGGTCGTTGCTCCAATCGTTAATACCCGGCCATCAGTGTAATAGTCATGATCGTCATTGATCACTTCCACCGTTGCTAATGGGTACTTGTCTAACTCGATGTCTGGTAGTAACGTTCGTATCTGATTAGCAAGCCGATCTCGCTCTTCATCAACATTAGGGTCAATGTTATGAAGCACGGTCACAATGCCTGAGTAAGGCGTGACTTTAAGGCCATCATCATAGCTAATTGCGCCTAACCACTGAGGCTGGTTAGTTTTAATATCAACACCTGCACGCCACCAACGAATATGGCTGCGCTTCATCAGGTTACCCGGCAATTGAAAAGCCATATCTTGCGGCTTGTCTCGCCAATATAAATCAGACACTGGCGGCGTTTTTTCTCTAAGCAATGCGAGATAACCAACCCATTCAATCTCATTTCGAGAGAAGGTTTGATTCTCTATCCAGCCTAATTGCTTCATTAAGTCTCTTGGGGTTGCTCCAACATAAATTACGTTGATCGCTTGCGCCGAGTAGAACGAAGATTTACCGGGGAACGCTTTATAGGTAACCGAGTTCCAGTCGACTTTGTTTATTTGAGCCGTCTCTGGTTGATTCTGAAAGTCATCCGCTTTCCAGAAAAAGTGAGCGTAGTTCGCAAACAATACCCACGCCAACAACAGCGCACTAGACTTAAGTACTAAGCATCGCCACTTCATTCGGTAACCGATAATGGTGAAGACTAATACCGCGAACACACCAACGATCAAGCTATTATGCTCCGAGATAAATATCTTAAGGCTATTAAGCCACGGGAAGTTTTCAACGCCGTGCGCCAGTAACATGCCCCAAGCAATGAACTGCCCTCCACCAAGGGCCAAACCGATAAACGCCAACACACTAAAATTACGCCACGGTACACGATGCGAGCCAGCTATAAATGGCACAACCCAAGCGATAGGCCCTAATAAACGAGCAAAAAGAATGATGTATGTGCCTTTGCGAGCAACCAGATAGCGGCAGCGCGCAATTAATCTTTTGGTTTTAGGGCGAAACTTAATGAGCCTTCGTTGCACCTTAACACCGTATTTATAACCAATGAAATAACTGAGTTGATCACCAAGCAAACCACCTAGCATCACCAAAACCAACGCCATCCATGCACCTGAATACAGTTGAAAGCCCGCTGCGATAAAGAACGGCTCTCCCGGTACAAATAGGTTTGGGCCAATGAGAGCATCACCCAATGCTCCCAGAAACAACCCTAGTCCATCAAACATAACAACCTCAACGCTTACTGTTCTTTGTAGTGACCAAACTTGTAGTTCATCTCGTTATTACGCATTTCTCCTTTAAAGAAGCGTCTTACATTGGCTTTAAGATAAGTAGAGCCTGTCTTCACAACGCCATCTTGGTCTAAGCGACGTGGGTCAAAACCAAAAGTCATATTTAGGAATCTAAATCGCCATGTTTTGCTCGCACGTTTTACGTAGTCACAATCTTCACACAGGACGATCTCTTCATCAAAACCGCCGATCTCATCATGCGCCCGTTTAGTCGAGAAAATACATGCGCCAATCGCCGTCGGGAAAAAGAACTGAGTAGTAAACAAGCCTGCGTTAAATAGCCCGTAACCAAACTTGTGTACAAGCGGCAAACCTTTCGAGCTCATGTACACACCCGCCACTTCAAGCTTCTTCTCTTCTAGTTCATAAAGCGCTTTCGCAAGGAAGTTTCGAGGCAAGCTCACGTCAGCATCTAAGAAAAGGATTCGGTTGTATTGCGCCAAAGCAGCCCCGGTGTTTCGGCCAAGGCTCACACCACGGTTTTCCATGTGATGCACCGTTAATTTTGGCAACGCGTTTTCATAAGCTTGCGCCACTTCTCTGGTGTTATCTTCACTGTTCGAGTCGACAACAATCACTTCAAACTCTTGGTGGGTTTGCACGCTCAACTCTTCCATTAAGCGGCTAATGCGTTTCTCTTCGTTTAGCGTAATTACGACAATGCTTACCGGTTTCATATTTTCACCTATTCATTCTGCTGTTTAATTAACACTAAGATTAACGAACTAAGACTTAACCAAGTCTTAGGCAAACATTCATTTTCCGTTCATTAACTTGATGATTTAGCAGTGATATAAATAGATAAGGATTGCGATGTAAAAGGGAGTAAAATACGCTAAACAAGCGTTAGCGAACGTTTTATCTCCAAACGAACCCATTATCGAAGGAAATTCACTTTGAGATGGGCTTCTGACTTGCTCATATTGGAATGTGATGTTAGTATCCGCGCTCGCTTAAGCATGAACTTTTATGTTTAAGCATTACCACACACTCAAGGTCGCATTGAGGTGTGAAGTTAATTTTTACTAATTTGAGAGTAAAACTATGAAATTTGAAGCAGTAGTACGTACTGAACTAGGTAAAGGTGCGAGCCGCCGCCTACGTCACGCTGGTAAATTCCCAGCTGTAATCTACGGTGGCGAAGCTGAAGCTGTAGCTATCGAACTTGTTCACGCTGACGTGATCAACCAAATGGACAAGCCTGAATTCTACGAAGCAATCACTCTACTGATTGACGGCGCAGAAGTTAAGGTTAAGCCACAAGACGTTCAACGTCACGCGTTCAAGCCAAAAGTTGAGCACATGGACTTCATCCGCATCTAATTCCCTACCAAGGAATAAGATTGGATTAATCCAGCCTTCTGCATAGAAAAGATAATCGATCTTACCAGTCGAGAAATCTAGAAATTCGAAACCCCGATGCTACCAACATCGGGGTTTCACCGTTTTTGAGCCCTCAAAAAACGTCCAAAGCATCTTATCGAATCCAAACTAAAGATACCTACCCACGCGCTCTACTTCTTTCAAAGCAATACCATCGGCTGCTATACCAACAGGAGCTGAACCTAGTGAATACCACTTAACATCATCAGTCTCTTGAGCGGTGATATCTCCTTTCCAGTCACTCACGATAAAATAATGAATCAACTGAAGTTCCTTCGTAGGATGGTAAAGCGAACACAAGTATTGGTAATCAATCGGAACAACATTAAGCTCTTCATCAAGTTCACGAAACAGCGCCTGAACCTGGTTTTCACCGTGTTCAATATGGCCGCCAGGTATAGTGATTAAACCGGGATCGGTCTCCCTAGACTCACTACGCGTTTCTAGTAATACCTGCGATTCCTTCAGCATGATAAAAGAAACACACTCGTGGACATCCATCTAATTTTCCTAAAGCCGTTACAAAAGTAGTTAAGTTTGTTGTTCTAGCTTGTGTTAATGCTTAATTTACAACAAGCTTTTTACTCAGCCTTTCATACAATTCAAAAGCTTCTGTTTTAGATATCAAATTTCCGAGAGCGTATTGATGAGCTAGCTCAATATCGTCGCTTTGATTGGAGTAATAGCGCTTGGCGACTGCAGCGCACTGGCTCAGATTGGTGTACCAACTGCCGTCTTGCTCAGCCACAAAATAATACGCCGCTCGCACTAACTTTTTACCAATTACCTTAACGATATCCGCATCAGTCATTGTTTTGAAACTCGAGGGCATTTGCTTAAGAAAAGTCGATAAATCGCCATTAAGAGCTTGGGCTATTTCATTGCTGGGCTTATATCGTGGAAACTTTATAGATAGATCATTCCCCCAAATACAACAGCAACAATGCTTGAGCCAAAACTGCCAATGGAATTCTTCGTTGGGTTGCAGAACATCCCGCAGGAAGCCAGGATCGATATCAAGCTTGGTCACTTGCGGATAGGTTTGGGGTATGGTGTCGGAAAGTAGGTTAAATACTTCCTTTTCTCTCTGACCAACAGGCGTAGCGAGTACGATAGAAACATCCAAATCAGAGCGACCAACAATGGCCGTTCCTCTAGGCACGCTTCCATACAAGTAGATACCATCAACTTGACTTGGAAGTTCTCTTAGCAACGACTGCTGACACCACGTCTTGAAATTCAGGCGCAATGTTCTTTGGCGAATAAAGATTTTGAATGAACCCTTCTCTATCGAGCCCTCTATCTAGCTTCTGCATACCACTTTCCATCACTAAGCCTTTTTCCAATCAGAACGTAGAACCGCCAACACAACTGTATCCCACCATTGACCTTTGAAGAATCGATGATCTTTAAAACACGCTTCTTGTTTCATTCCTAGTGACTTACATAATTTAATCGCAGCCAAGTTCTTGCTGATGGTTTCAGCGTAGATACGGTGTATGCCTAACTCTGAGAAACCAAAATCAGCGAGGGCTTCAGAAGCTTCTATAGAAAGCCCTTTTCCCTGAATTTCCCTTGAGAAAGCACAGCCCATTGAAGCTTGTTTATCGCGTTCAAGACGTAAACAAACGGTTCCAATAAACTTCCCCGAATCTTTGCTTTCAACCGCTAGCTGATAGGACTGGCGTGGTACTTCCAAAGCCTGTGCAACAAACAACTGGGTTAGCTCTCGATATTTGTTAGGTTCACAATCACTTTCATCATAGAAACGCTGATACTTAGCGTCTTGAGACATCGCAACAAAGGCACACTCGTCTTCGAGACTCATATCTCGAAGAATCAACCTGTCAGTTTCCAGCTTAAACATCAAAATTCCTTTTTATCTTATAGCCTTGAAAGGAAAAGTCTCGGAGGTGTTTACTCGTATACTTTCCCGTTATGCTTCAACCAACCATGAGTGTGATGATTACGAGGGTCTTTGTGCGTCCAGTGCATTACGCCACCTTTCTTGTTCCATTCATATTCACCATAAAATTCAACTCGATCGCCCTTTGCCAGTCCCTGAACACGAGGCGCTAAGTCAATATTATGTGCGACTAACAAGGTTTGTCCGCTATCGAGTCGCAAAATGAATTTCTGATGTCGAGAGCCTTTATTATCATCAGGAAGTACTCGATACACCGTACCCGATCCGCGCACCTGAACGTCGCTTTGGTGATTTTCGTAAGCTTGCTTAAGTCGCGTATCATTCGCTTGAACATGACTGATGCCGAAGCTAAGCAGCACTATAAGTAGAGCGAAAAATTGTTTCATTCCTTTCATTTCCCATATCTGTGTGTTGATTTGGGATACTGGTTGGGCATCCCCTCTTTTAACAATGCTTGTACTGAGTTGGACAATAACCTCTCGAAACGTCCGAACTGCGTAGTTTTACATGCTTGGTCGAGCGCCCAGAAACACGTGAGCGCCACAGCTTAAAACTGCCAAGCTTGAGATGGCTACGCATGAAACGAATCACTTGTGATTCATTTAAACCAAATTGGTGCTCTATTGCCTCAAATGGCGTTCGGTCTTCCCACGCCATTTCGATAATTCTTGATTCATTCTCTTTAGATAGCATCATGCATACTCTTCCTTTATAAACTGGAAGAAATACGCCCGTCTTAGATTTAAAGATCACAGGACAAACACTTTGAATTGAACGCGTTATAACGTTCGATAAAACAACAGACTACCAACTAGGCAATCATGGGGTTAAATAAGCTTGTGCGAACTCTCTAAGCACTCTCGCATTATTGTGGTATTTGCTATCCCCGCACTTTGTGCCATCTACTCTGATGTCCGGTCTGGAATATGCAGGTATAACATCTCGCTCATAAGACATCACTGTGCCTCTGTCAGCACAAATTGTACCGAAGGAATATTGAGGAGCTCTTGGATACGTTCCAGAAATGTAACTTTCTATACTATCAAAATCTTTCAATAACGTTTTATAGTCATGATTAGCACCACTTAAATGGCCAATTTCATGCTCCATTAAGTAATCAGGGCAGTTTATCGCTAAAGAAAAAAAGTAGGATACCGAAGAAGACATACCACAATAATCAGACTCAAAGCTAAAATTATAATTAGAAAATACTATCCCAGTAAAAATGGGGACGCCGTCTTCTGTTGTTTCTGGAATCGGTTCTTCCATCGAGAGTTTTAATAACCTCTCTGCTGCGCCCAAATCTTGAAACCAAAGGCTGTCGATTTCAGACGTATAAGTCACCTTAGTGACTTTTCTCGTCATAGGGACGCAGGAGTTTTTTAACACCAGATTCGAATAGCTTTCCCATGTCGCTATTTTAGAGGCTATAAATGCTTTGGAATATTCATCTAACACCGATTCATCAACATAAAGGTGGATTTCTGTATTCAAAACCTCGCTCTGTACACAAGTAGGAAACTCGATGCTTTGAGCATTGGAGAGTCGACTATTGCTCAACACTATAATCAAAACACAACCAACTAACTGGATGAGCCTTTTAAAAGAACTCTCACTGACTCGTGTATTCATTTCCACCCTCTCCCTATATTCAAAACCACAAAGAGCATCAAAAACGCCGTGACTTAAGATTCATATCAACCCCCATTACACATATAAGCATTGGCCTCTCAAAGTAACCTGCACTACCTGTGTTTTTCAGAAAATAAAAAGCTCGCCATACAATGACGAGCCTTGTTGATTATGGGAGCTTAACGCTTATAAGACCTTAACCTTAACAGATCTAGCCACTAAGACAGCTGATCGCGTAAAGCCAATTCAACGTTTTTCAATACTTTGAACTCTTTTCGAGTACAACCGCGCGCCACGGAAACCCAATGGTCGCCAGTTTCATCGGCCCCTTTAAACTCTGCTCGCAACTCATATCGTCGCCATGTAACAAACGCCAAAATAAAGGTCAGTGCAAGCATTGGTAAACCGAACTGAGGAACAAATGCCCAAGTCGCCGCCGAGAGGACTAAAGCCAACGAAACGATATTGATTGCGTTTTCTTTAAGACCCAATTGACGAATTTCTAACTGTTTGATTTTACGTAAGCTATACACATCTTTTTTAACTCGGAGTTCATCAGAACCCACCAGAAAGTCTGATGCTTTGTATGACCTACGAAGTCGCACTAAATTCGCTAACCTGTTGCGTGTTTGGTTCTTATTCATCGCCTTTCTCCATGTTATTTAAAGGTTAGTAAAAACTAATATAATCATGAAGTTAATGAACGAATGCTTGTTTTATAAATCAAACCAATATTAAAATCAAGCCTATGCAATTAATAACAATTATAACAACACCACTTAGCATATAAAATTCAAATAAAAAGAAGGCTTATTGAGGAGTCTACTCATCGTAAATCGATGTACTTTAGTTAAGTGAGATATAGGCCGATAATATTTCCAATAACCGACCAAACATACCAAACGGCGGGCATAATTCCTCCTGCTTTGTAACCACTTATTTAAACGTGATTTTTGCGACAAACTTCGTGTTCAAGGAATGCTGAACCACGGTCACATAACGCTCCATCTTCCATAATCAGAACATTCACCCTCCCTCTTGATCATTGATTTTTTGAATACCAAAATCATTCAATTGAACATATCAACATAGCTTATCGATTAAGCAATTGATCTCATAACAAAGAGACTGTACGCTTACATTATGCACACGGTTACCTAATGGAGATCACGATGAATGAACTACTGACATGCGCTATGGAACAGAAACAACGAACAACAGTGACGAGTTTATTCGCAAGAAATGGATTCAAGATCGCGGCTACTTACTTTGATGATGTGACTTTCGAACGAGAGAGTGTGTTGGTCAATGTTCGTTTTGATGCGTCTTCAAACGTTGAATCGATTTCAATTCTAAACAACTAACGAGCTCACAAGCAGGTCGCTAAAATAATTGAATGGCCAACATTCGAGTCGTTTTAGCGTATCTTGCGACCTGCCCTTTTCTACTTCATCCCCATCCTCTCTCTTCCAAAAGCCACCGAGTGACAATTAAATCAATAACTCGCAATTCCATGAGCTTGGCTTATATTTATTAATACCCTTTGAACAAAAATTCGAAATGATGCCTATGTTCCTAACTCGGTTAATTTATGTCAGTACGCTTTCCGAATGTTGTGATTCCAAAGCATTGGAGGAGATACTCGCTATCTCGCGAGATCATAATCGGCAAAGCCATTTAACGGGGCTCCTCAGCCATAATCAAAAGTACTTTCTTCAATGTATTGAAGGGTCTAGAGAGGCCGTTAACCACACGTACAATCATATTCTTAACGACGAGAGACACAATCACGTCGCAATACTTTATTTTAAAGAGATTGATAGCAGAGAATTTGGAGATTGGTCGATGGGAGACATTCCGCAGTCCAATTTAACCGAGCTGTTGAACTTACAGTTTTCAACATCTGATCAATTTAACCCGTACGAAATGTCTGGCGAAAGTGCTTATCGAATGCTTTTAGAGTTGAAACAGAATTTGCCATCAGAATAGCTCTTCGACCCGACTTAATCCGTAGAGCAAGCAACAAAAAGCCCCAACGTAGGGGCTTTTTGCGTTTTATTGTAAAGGCAACTATTCGTTATTCTTCGGTGAACTCTAATCGCTCTCGCTGCTCACCGCTTCTTGTTCACTGCCAGCAAGAGCTTGCTGTTCGGCGGTAATATCAGATTCTTTGAACACAATGAACGCGCGGCGGTTTAATGCATCGGCTTTTTCAGAGCGTTCATTAATCGCAGGCTGCAACTTACCAAATGACTTCACTTCCCAGATAAACTGCTTAGGATCGAGTTTGGTTTTGAGGTATTCAACCACCGTTTCTGCGCGGCGCTCTGCCAGCTTTTCATTGTAAGAAAGTGAACCCGATTGGTCGGTGTGCCCTGCCACCATTATGCTGCCTTGCAGGCCGCTCAACTTCGTTGTGAAGTCATCTAACTGAGTTATATCTTCTTGCTTGAGTACTGACTTATCGAAATCGAAGTGTGGCGTCATTGCCATATAAACTTTACGTTCTGGTTTTGGTGGCTCACAGAAAGGCATCTCTTCGTACTTCTGAGCTTCTTCAAACACAATAAATGCGCGGCGGTTCTCCGCTCGGTCTTTATCTGTCTTACCAAACAGAAGGGGTTGAGTCTCACCAAAGTGTTTCACTTCCCAGTCATATTGCGTTGGGTCTAGTTGCCCTTTCAAATAATCTGCGACCGATTTAGCACGGCGCTGTGAAAGACGTTCATTGTATTCCAGAGAACCTTTGTAATCAGTATGGCCGACAATCGTGATACGCCCTTTGAGGCCTCTGATCTCTTTAACAAAGGTATCCAAGTTGATCTTATCGAGGTCGCGTAATTGATATTTATCAAACGCAAAATGCTCTGCGATGGCGATGTGCACCTCACGCTCTGGCGCCAAACACTCGCTGATTAAAAACTTAGACACATCGATGCCAGCAAACTTGTCTCGGTTCTCCTGACTCACGTACGTGTCGGTTGCACAGCCGGACAGCAGCAACGTACTCATCACTGCGCTTATTAGGAAAATAATTGTTTTCATCTTACTCTTAACTGTCACTTTGAATTCTCAACTCTTAACTTTCAACCTACTTTGGGGCACGCTTAGATCTTACCGACTAAGTTAATAAACACGCCGGATGCGTCGTAGTCGTCATCATTGGTTAGATCGCTATCAAACGCAGAGAAGTTATAACCAATCCCCATTTTGAAGTTCTCGCCGATGTGCTTGTTCACCGAAACTAACGCACCGTGTTCTAGCTCATCGTTGAGTGTGTCTGTTTTCCAGTGGTATTCACCCGTCACATCCCACTCTTTCATCACACGGTAAGAAGCGCTTAATCCGTATAGGTCGATATCGCTTTTAACCAGCTCATTCGAACCAGATGCTCGTTCAAAAGCTTGCTGTTTGTCTTTATGGGCGTACTTAGTACCGATATCCCAGTGTTGGTCAATCGAATAGATCGCCTCAACTTCAATGATCTGACTGGTTTCGTCTTGATAATCCACATCGCGATCCAGTTGATCGAAATCTGCAATATACGTGTAGCGGCTCAGTAAGTTGAGTCGATCGTTGTAGATCGGACGATACGCGAGGCCGCCAGTGGCTTCGGTAAATTGCGCCATGGTTTCGCCCGTGGTTTCGCTTTCGGTGATGGAGTAATTGTACTTACCAAATAGCGTGTACTCTTCCGTTAAGTGATGCGTGTAACGGTTGGTCGTCACGATTTGTTGCAGCTCTCGCTGAGCGATGTCAGGGTCGTCTTCACTCTTATCCACTCGATATTCAAATTTGTGGCTTAGGGTGATGTCATCTAGGTCAATTGAAGCATTGAAGCTGATGGACTCACGCTCTGTGGTGATGCTCTGGTCATCTTCAATTTCCCCAAGCTGATAACCGATCCCCATCTCGACATCTTCCGTCACATCGTAGCCAAAGCCGTACGAGTCGATACGGCCATGACCATCGTTTTCATCAACAAACTGGTTCTCTTGGTAGAAATCGACACTGCTAGTCAGGTCTGCACGCTGACCAACAATCACGTTGTTTTGGCCTTCGTAGTTATCATCTACATAAGTTACGTAGGTTGAGTGGTCATCGGATACATCGTAAGTCACAGTCGCTTCTGCTACTTGGCCTCGGTCGCCATCGGTGTATTCGCCACCAAGAGACAAGTCTTCCAACACTTGGAATTCAGCACCAATCGACGCGCTGTCGTTTTCATCATAGTCATCCGACTGGTCGACGGTCTTTTGCCCTTTGACGTAAACGCTGTTCTCACTGTCCCACATGTATTCCAAACGCACACCCGCTAAGGTGGCATCACTGTGCTCGTCGTTTTGGTTAAGCTCTTCAGTTTGTTGCCCTGCCGCCGAAACCTTAATGTGCTCGGTGATTTTAACTTGAGTCTCAATCTCAATCGTTTCAGTATCTGTTTCTAGATTACCATCGACATCGCGCTCTTCATTGGTCGAGAAGCGAGAGAGAACCGCCAAGCGATCGGTAGCTTGCAAACGAAGTTCAGCACCGTATGCCTCTTGCTCTAAATCATCGCTGCTGCTTGCGTAGCTGTATCCCGCGTCTTTGTCTCGATACCAAAGTTTCAGGTCATTACCAACAGCACCAAAAATGGTTGGAGCAAGATCATAAAGGCTGGTGACAGCTGTGATTTGGACACTGTCGCCCTCGCGGTCTTCCAATGTGTCGCCAATTGGCGTAAAGGTTAAGCCGCCATCAACAGAGACAAAATTCGACTCAGTTTGAGTACCTTCACTGTGTGCAAACTCAGCCTTAATGTAGGTACCTTCTGTTGCACGCAACGTTAAGTCCGTACCGTAAGACTCGTAGTCTTGGTTGTCCTTTTCTTGAGTTGCATACGTCACGCCAACACCAACGTAATCGTTGATCCAACCTTTAGCACGACCACCGTAAGACATCGCGTCTAATGAATCTGAACCTTGTGGAACATACTCATAATCGACAACCAGAAAGTTTTCGTAATCATCGCCGTTTTCAATCACGCTACCAAAGCTATCGGATAGGATGTTGTCGAGTGGCTTGGTCAAAATAATTCGACCTTGGTATGGGTCAAAATCATAGTCGACACCCGGCTCAAGTGGGATTTCATTCTGCACTAGGCCAGATTCATCTTTTACTTTTACATAAACCTTGTCGCTTCCAGGTACCGCTTCACCATGACGAAGAAAGTACAGAGAACCGCCTGTGCCCAAGAACTCATCGTGTGCATACAACGAGTCTGCTTCTGCGGTAAAACCAACCACGTTCAAACGATCTTCACCATATTGTGTAGTATCGCGAGTGCGATAATCGGCTTTGAAACCATAGAGGCTACGGTTGTAATCGTTGTTCTCGGTGCCTGTTAAACCCGTGTTGTAGTTACCCCACAAGTATTGAGACTTATCGTATTCAACATTGAGGTAAACCTTGCCTTTGGTGTTGACCACTTTTTCGATGTTTGAGCTGTCACCATAGTTACCGTAATAAAGCTCATCGTCGTCTTCGAGGATATCGAACACATCCGAATCGTCGGAGGCGAACGGATGTTTGAACATGTCTTTGATTTCACTTTCTCGCGTATCAAAGTGAGTCGTTACACGAAGTTTGTCGCCAAATTTACCCTGACCAAAGTACGCTAAGCGACCTTGGTTGTAGATGTCATCTTGGTACTGGTCATCGACACTTAATGCATCGCTATTACCAGACACATTATTCTTACCAACATAAAGATCAGCCAAGCCAGTTTGTGCGTAGTACGTATCTGGAATACGAACGTAAAGCTTGTAACGACGTTCATCACCGTTATCAAACACAACCTTGGTTGGGAAAATGTAGGAATCTGTTGGTAAGTACTGCTCTGCGTATAAGTTGCCATCTTCGACATCAAATTCATCTTCACCGATGATGACTTTATCAACGCCTTTCAAACCGGTGCCAATGAACTTGGCTAAGCCCGCATTGGTTGGGATGTTGTGGCGCATCAGCTTAGCTTGGCCGTAGCTTTTGTCTTTGCTCTCTTCATCGTCGTTATCGTTTCGGTCGATATCGACTTCAGAGTCCGGCTTAACTAAGTCAGTCACACCAACGGTGGTCACATCCATGTTGCCATCTTTGTCCCACGCTTTTAGGCGGAACATCAGCTGCTCACCGACCTCAAACTGATAATCAACATCAGTTTGACCATCCCAATTGATGTCAGAGTCGTTCGCCAGTTTATCGCCTTCAAGCACAGCGATTGGCTCAGACAGACCAAAGTCACCCACTCGGTACACTTCCAACTGGTACTTTTTGATGTAGTAACCGTAGTTGGTGGTAATGGTGAAACCGACGCTGTCACGCAGTGTGCCTTGTTCGACTTCTAATTCATCGCTGACACTGACATCTAATACTGGGTCAAAGCGAGTGATGTCACGGCTTGCCCAAATAGCGCCTTGTTCTAGGTAAATACGCGAACTATCTTGATCTTGGTTCGGCTTAGTGATTTCAATGCCAGTCGTCTCAGAACCGAGTTTTTCAAGCTTACCTGTGTCTTTCGCTACCGCCATCACAGGAATGGCCGTTAACACACACGTCGCTAAACGAGACTTACTAAATACTTTCATACAATTTCCAGATACGGTTCCAATGGCTTACTTCTGTTCACTTTGTTGGTCTTTACGATGAACGCTAAAGTTGAACTTGGTGAGCTTGTTCGGGGTAATTCGCAACACTTTCGGGTTTTCGCTTACTACTTCCATGGAGGTGGAGAGCGAATCAGTGTCCAACTTCACTAAGAAGTTCTTACCTTTCTTATTGAGTACCCATTGGTCGGGCACGTGGTAACGACCGTACTGGTCTGTGTAAATAACGATTCCCTCAACCGTCATCAACTTAACGCCCGGAATACCATCTTCGTAGATACCTTTGTTCTCGATAACGATTTCCCACAGGTAATCCTCGCCATCGCGATACAGGTTTCTGGTTACGTTGAGATTTTCCGCGCTCAGTCCCTTCTTCTTATCGGATTCATGCTTAAACTGAATCTGACCTTGTGCGTCGAACTCGATGCGAGAGCCCGCATCAGTCGTGACGTAGAAATCAAAGCTTTGCTGTGTGCGAGTTTTAAATTGAATCACCACTTTGCTGGTTTCTGGCAGTGTTCGGTTCACTGAATGTCCCCAAAGGTCACCAAGCTCCAAACCTTGTTCAAGTGCAGTGGTTATCGCACCATCTTGAATAGCAACGTCTTGACCATCACGAATGATGTGCGTCGAATCAGCGATGTAGCCTTGTGTTGCTAAGTTCGCAGTTAGCTCAACATCAAACGCGGTTGCATCAGCTTGGAATCCATCTTTGTTATGATCTTCAAAAACTTTACCGATGATCGATGAGGTATCGAACACCTTGTCCGGCTCAATGGTCACTTTGGCGATGTCTTCATTAGAAACAGCCGAGCCATCAACCTTCGCTACTGCGGTGTTGATGTAATCACCAAAAGTGGCACCTACCGAGACACGCAATAAGTAACGAATACGCAGCTTCTCGCCCGGATCAAAGTTCAACGATGTGAACATTAACTTGCCCGTATCTGATGGATCTTGAGAGATAACCTGATCGTCTTCCGTACCGAACTCACCATCAATGCCGCTTAGCACAACTTCTGATGTATCCACGATGTATTTCAGACCACCTGGGTAACGGTCTTCCACAGTCACGTTCTTAAAGTAAGATTCATTGTTGTTCTCAACGATGATCTCGTACTCAACCGCATCACCCACTTGCGCGGTATCTTGCAACGCAGACTTGGTCAGCTCCAACTCTCCAGAATTATCAGGAATCTTCTTGATATGAGTAGTTACACTGTCGCTGGTTTCGGTACCATCAGATTCGGTCGCCGTAAAGGTATTGGTAATGTCGTCATCCAAGCCCTTACCTAGCGTACCCACGACCTCAAACGCGTAAGCATTTCGTTTGTTGGATTTCAGGTTAACGGTAGTGTCTAAGTCTTTATTCGACGGGAAAGAATGACGCTGAATAACCGCGCCCGAGTCGTCGACTTCCACACCTTCAATTGTCCAATCGATAAAGACTTTATTACCTGTGCTGTTTTGTAGTCCACTGATCTCATCGGTTAGACGAACATTAGCCGCGTTACCTTGACCGTTGTTGGTCACGGCTAAGTAATAAGTGACACTGTCGTCATCTTCGGTGTATTCAGGCTTATCAGAACGTTTTTCAACAACCAGATCAGCACCCACTGGCGGCAAATCCAAAGCAGATACTTGATCTGCCACTGCCTGCATCGAGGTTTCAGAGGCCAACATGCCTTTAGAACGAGCGCGCATCGCTGGGCTACCAGTTAAGTCGAGGTAGTATCCAAGCACATCGATATTAGTCAGCATGTCTTCGTTGACCGTCAATGTGAACGTGTAATCAATCTTGCCGCCCGGCGATATGTCGACCAAGGTGAACAGGTCTTTGTCGTCATCAAAGGTGCCAGGTTGAGTTTCAGCCCCTTCTGATGTTGCCGTTAGTGTCCATTCATCAAACGCATTACTAAAATTACCATCAATATGATCACCCATGGATTCAGAGAACTGGGTGTAAAGCGCGACATCTTTGGCTATACCTCGGCCTATGTTTTGCACCACTAAGTGATACTCAACCTGCTCTCCCGGCACGTAATACGGGGCATCGGTAAACAGCTCAGCTTGAACCACAGCCGCAACTGTTTGAACTGGAGGACTGATAACATCGCCGCCATCTACTTGCGCAGTATTAATGATGTGTCCGGTCGCGGTATCGACTACGGTGCCTTTTGAGCGGAACACAACTGTGCCGTGCGGTGCAATATCCACACTGTACTCAATCGGGCTAATTTGCTCCGTCGTCGTTCCTACCGTGGTTGACTCAACAACCAAAGAAGTGGTTCCAGCAACAAAAGCAGGCCCAGTGGTACCATCGTAATAGCCCACCTCTATCGTGCTCATGTCATCGACAACACTTAAATCGCTGATGTAGTTGTTAGAGGTGTTTTCAATGGTAATCAAGAATTCCAGCTCACCACCCGGCTCATACTCGGTTTGTACGTTAGTTTTCGTCGCAACAAACTCAGAGTCTTTCGGTGTCATGACTACCGTTGAGTCTTGTGGTGTTCCGTTATAAGTGATGGTTGCCGTGTTACTGATATCGCCAATCGCCGTCGTACGAATCAACGCCTTAACATGGAATGTCACGGTACTTTGTGGCGCCACATCCATACTCACATCGATATCTTCACTCAAGTCGAACGTCTTGGGAGTGACAACAGAGCGATCATCCGAGGCGTCAAAGCTCACTTCCCATAGTAGGAATGCCGACTCTTGTTTATCCGCGGTCGTGTCGACTTGAATGTCACTGATGATGTCTTGAAGTTGAACACCAGATGCAAACGCATCAGAGCTGTTGGTTACGGTGATGTCGTAGTTAATCAGCTTGGTTACTTCATACGATGGCGTATCAACCGTCTTCTTGACCGAAACCGTCGCCAACACTGGTGTACTGGTAGCACTGTCATCAAATGTTGTGCCGTCAAAGGTCGCTGATGCGATGTTAGTAATATCGCCTGTCGCCAACGGATTAGTCGAAACTTGAATAGTGAAAACAATACTGTCTTGAGGCGCAATATCGAGCGTCTCATGAAGGTCTTCATCACGGGTTGCATCCGGTACTGGGGTTTCACCGGTTGTCGATACCGCCGATATTTGGATTGAAGCAGGGTCAAAAGCTTGTTCAGTCGTACCACCTGCAATCGTGGTTTCAACCGACTTCAGCGCATCTTCAATAGCAACATCTTCAGCCCAACCTAAGCCGTTATTCTTAACGGTCACGGTGTACTGAAGTGTTTCTCCCGGAAGGTACTCTGCTTTATCGACATCTTTAGTGATCTCAACTTGCGCATCTTCTGGAATGTAGGTCGCGTCTGCAGAGTGCTCACCGTCGTCGCTATCAACTTTAACGACGTTAGTGATCTCGCCTTTGGCCTTATCATTAACAGTGTTGGTCACGACAAATGAATAACTGTCACCCGGGTGAATGCTGTAAGTCGCACTATAACCCTGTGCGTTATTAACCACATCTTTGCGAGCGTTCAGGGCTGGATCGCCACTGCCATCAAGCTGTTCGTCGCTAATGATCCAATTACCTGTCAACGCTTGCTCTTGATCTGGGCTGTTAGCCACCTCTGTCATGATGGTGTCGATACGATCGGTTAGAACTTGATCGACAAGGTAACCTTCACCTGTGTTAGCCACGGTGATCTTGTATGAGATAGGTTGACCCGGTTGATACTTAGCATCAGGTTCTGCAATTGGCGTCGTTTCTTTGGTTAGAACCAATTGACCCGACTTCGGAGTGATAAAGCCTTCTCGTAAGCGAGCGATCTTCGAATCGTCCAAACCATGTCGTAGATAAGCCGTATTGGTAAAGCGCCCAATCGCATCATCACGAACCTTACCTTGAACGTGAATACGGACAGCTGTGTACTTATCACCACCACCCGTACCAGCATCGTCACGCCCAGCCATCTTGATCGATTCAACAGGTAAATCGATGTCTGGACTGTTTTGACCAACTAGCTTATCTAACTCTGAAAAATCATTAGCGTCAGGGTCTGACGGCGCCGAGTTATAAAGCACATCGTAATCAACCGTCCATTCTGTCAATGCCGTTTTCATTGAGCCATCGACGGTTTCGACTTCAAAGCCGCTGATGATGTCACGAATCGAAAACAGGCCAGAATCCACATCGTCATTGGTGATGTCGATGTAGTAATTCACTGTTCCACCCGGCACGTACTCAGGCGTATCCGTCCATTTATCAATCAGGATATTCGAGCGGCCCGGATCAAGTACGATGTCGTTGGTGTTATCACCGTTCACTTGCGCCGTGTTGGTAATAGTGCCTGTCGCTGAAGTCGACACGGTGCCTTTCACGTCAAACACAATACGCTCACCAGGACGAAGATCGACAGTTGCATTCAATGGTACGCTACCGTTGTAGTTACCTTGCACGTCATAAGTGCCAACAGGTTCAACCGCAATAGCCGTTGTCCAGCTAGAGAACGCATCATCGCCATCTTCGGTTTTGATGGTGTGAATCGCATCAATAACGCTCACGTCATTTGCGATGCTATCGCCTGTGTTATCTAACGTAACTTGGTACTCAACATCACCACGTGGTGCGTAAGTACAACCGCTGCCATCGTTTGAAGGAACAGAACACCCTGCCGATTCACCATCGGTATACACCAAGGTTTTGAAGTAATCGAGCTCAGCATCTTTAGGTGGTATCACTTGCGATGTTGCAGAGTCACTTCCTGCGGTCACTTGGTTCGCATCAATCGTGCCCAAAGCGTCGTCACGAACGACACCGGTTAAGTTAAAGGTCAGCGCTTCTCCCGCGGCAATATCGGTATCAATATCAAGGTTGCCGCTGGTGTTGTAGCTTGGTACATAAGTATCAGCGTTGGCATCAATACCATTGCTGACTTCATGGGTGATATCGCCAGAAACAAAAGCGGATTCCGTTTTACCGCCAATCACTTCGACTTGAATGTCTGTGATTGTATCTTTGACCTGAATATCATTCGCCCAACCGTTTTCAGGGTTTGTGACTACAAATTCATACTCAACTTCGTCACCCGGCAGATAGGTATCACCATCATTGAACGGGTTGCCGTTGATCGACACCACACGTTTTTCAACACTGGTATTATTTTCAAGCGGCATTAAATTCGCTGTTCGAGCACTACCGTCATACGTCGCTTTATTTTGAATGTCACCCAATGCATCTTCACGAATTTGAGCATGAATAGTGAACGTTAAGCTTTCTTGAGGCGCGATAACAATCTCGTTATCAATATCGATGTTATTGCCCGGTACAAAGTCAATCGCGTCGGTAATAGAGCCTGTCGCAGCCGTTTTATCTAGGCTAACTTCCCAGCCAACCAAGAACGGTTGTCCAACAGGATCACCACCTGAAGTGGTGCTGTCTTCTGCAATACGAGTTTGAATTTCCGAAATCGCATCTTCTAGGCGAGAACCATATTCAATACCATCGCCCGCATTCTTAATCTCAACGCGGTAGTAAACCTCACTCTCGCCAAAAGCTTGAGAATATTCAGTTTTTTGCGAAGAGAAGCCTGCATCATAAAACGCTTTTTTAGAGAACGTGACTTCAGGATCCGCCATCGTTGATGGTGGCGATACCGCGACCAACTCATTGCCATTGTCTTCGTCGATGAAAGCTTTGTTGGTAAAAGAACCAACCGCTTTCGGACTGATCTTGGCTTTTATGACATAGCGGACAAACGCTGACGATGCAGCTCGGCCAAAGTTGTCTGCCGAGATATCGAAGTGAGTATCAATCGGCTTATTGTCTTGGATTGAGTTATCAACATCTGGGTTGGAAATACCTGAGCTATCAGTGAATGTTTCAATCGTCCAGCTATCAAAGGCAGGGCCACGCGTTCCATCAAAGTATTGAGTGTTAATTTGGTCGATGTCATCACGCAAGCTCATATCATCAACGTGGGCGCTCGCAATGTTCTCAATTAAAATTTCATACTCAACATAACCACCTGGCATGTAGTTAGTTGCGCCAACCAGTTCGTTTTCATCCGTGTCGTAATACGCCAGAATGTTCTTTTCAAAATCAACTTTTCGAGCTTCTTGACGAATATCATGAGATATCGTGTCACCATCAACGGTTAGAACGTTAACAACATCACCATTGGCTTTGTCATTGATGGTCGCGACAACTTGGTACTCAAGCTTAGCGCCCATCGGAATATCGGCTTCAACATTTAGGTTACTGTTGGTTGATGTGTAAACATTGCCAGCACCTGCGCCCGCATCCACATACTCAGAATCAGTTCCAGTTGCGATCGATGTGATGGTCCAATCTGAATACGCTGGTCCTGTATTACCATCCACTAAGCTGACCGTAATATCTTCGAGGTTATCGACGATTGGAATATCGTGAGCGTTACCTTTGCCGTCATTCTCAATCACTAAGTGATAGGTCACGGTTTGAGCGGGCTCGTACACCGCTTCATCAGTCGTTTTATCAAAATCTAAATGGTAGTCATCGGGAATCACGACGGTATCTCGATAATGAATATCACCGACCGCATCCGGTCTTACGGTACCTGTTACTGTGTAAGTCACGTCTTCGCCAGCATCGATATCAATCGAGGTTACGATGTCAGTGTCGTTCGCAACATCACCGTCTTTGGTACCATCTGTTGTACCCGCGTTCGCAGGATCGCTCTTAGCAACCGCCACCGTAAACTTGTTTGAACCTACCGAATCATCGAAAAATGGATTACCTGAATTGCCATCTTGTAGCTCCACTGATATGTCATTAATCAGTTCGTTAACGTCTACGTTGTTTCGATAACCATGTCCATCTTGAGAGTTGTACCTAATGGTATAAGTCAACTCATCTCCCGGAGAGTAGCGGTTAATGTTAGTAGTGCGAACAACGCCGCCGTTATTATGTACCTGATGGTTTTCAGCCACGGCACGTTTGGCATACTCACAATCGTCAGTACAACCGGCATTATCATCATGAATCAGCACGGCTTCGTTGCGGATTATGCCGCCGTCTCTGTCCGCTACACCGTTAGATACCGCATTGTCTTTGACATGCGCCTTAATACGCACCGTGACAAAGTCTTTGGCCGGAATTGAAACTGGGAACTCCACATCTTCAGTCGTTTGAGGGCCGAAACCAGAGCCAGTATCAACAGACCAATAGTCAAACGGGTTTTGATTAAGAACATCTTCTACTTCACCATCTTTATCATTCGCTAGCGTAGTAGTGATCTCACTCAGGCGATCCATGAAGATAAGATCGGTCTCATCAGTGTCGCTGTTATTGCCAATAACGATGGTGTAGGTGAGATCTTCACCCGGCGTGTAGCGGACAACATCGGTCGTTTTGGCTAATGAAACATTGATGTCATAGGTACTGTGTGAGTTATCTATTTGAGCGGAAGAGCTGTGGTCACGGTCTGTAATAGGATCGTAAACATCAACACGGTTCGATACTTGTTCTTCTTCATAGTCAGACTTAACAATGCCGCTCACCTCATAGTGAACCCACCCTCCGGGAGTGATATCAACGTCGGTATCGATGTCAGTGTCGTTAGCAATGTCACCGTAACGAGAACCCGGTTTATCTGTGTTGGTCGAACCTACAATTGTCCAACTATTAAAGAAGTTAAGCGCTGAAATACTATCTTGTACCGTTGCGTCATTTGCATAGCCAACACCGCGGTTATAGATATAAATATCGAACGTAGCGCGCTCACCTACAACAAAGTCGGTATTTTGAGCGGTCTTAGCGACTACAAGATTCGGCTCGCTAGGATAGGTACGTACCGTATCCGATAGATTAGTATCTGGTCCTGTCACTGTTGCGGTATTGGTGAATGCTCCCCAAAGAATCTCACTGTCGACACTGCGATCGAGTGTCCCAACAATGGTATAAGTAATCGTCGCACCTGGCGGGATCTGAGCGGTGGCATCCAGATCATTGTTATCCGAGAACGATCCAGGGTCAGTCACAGCTTTCACCCACGGAGAGTCTGCCTCTCTTTCTGCACTGATCGTCCACGATGAGAACACGGGCTTGGTTTCACCCGGCTCGTGAAGGAGCTCAGCTTCTATGGTGCTGATTTCATCTTTGACATTGATGTTAGAGGCGAAACCGTTCCCTGCTGGGTTGGTAATGCTGATCGTATAAGTGACAGTATTGGTGGTGTCGGTATACGCGTTTTGTTCGTTATGACCATCAACACGCTTATCCAATACTAAGTAGTAATCTCGTGGGTATGAGCCTCTGTCGGAATAAAGCACGCTGTCGACCGTCACTTCATTACGGATTTCATCATCGGCAATGGGGTTTACGATCGCTGCAATGCTATAAACGATCTTATCGTGTGGGGCCAGCTTAGCCTTCTCGTCCAGGATAAGTTTATTGCTTTGATTACCTTCAATTTGACCAGTAAAGCCGGGATCACTGTTTGTCGAAATTGAGCCGTCAGAGGCATAAGATTTCGCAGTAATAATCCAGCTCAAATACGCTTTAGTCGGTGTATCATTAATAGACTGAGTCATGACAGAGACTAAATCATCATAAACCGGTATATCAATCGCGTAGCCGTCACCGTTATTCTCTACCGTGATGTCGTAGTTCAGGGTGCCGCCAGCTGAGTAGTAACGAGAATCAACTCCCTTTTGGACTTTTAGTTTCGAGTTTGGCATTTGAACGCCAGAGCCCGACTCGCCTAAGTTATCCCCTAAGCACAAGCCGGCATCGGTACCATCATCAACAATCTGACCCACACTGGTGTCTGCCACTTTTGCGGTCAGCTTATAATGAACGTAGCCCTCAGGTGCGAGGTCGACTTTCAAATTGATGTCGTTTGTTGTCCAAGTATTGTAATTAAATGAGCCATAGTTCGATCCGTCACCACTTCTATCGGCGACTTCAAGCTTCCACTCGGAAAATGCTGAAGCGTTAGAGCCATCCGCTTGCTCTGTCACGATACAAGCAAATTTATCGACAACTTCAATATCGTTGGCAAAAAACTCTGTGTCCTTGTTAGAAATAACAATGTCATAGACCACTTCGTTATCACCGGCTATCCCCGGAACATAAGTAGTATCTGTGGTGTTCTTATTACGTGTAATTTGACTTGATGACGTCGTCAGAACGCCTTTCGAATCAAGAATATTAGCCAAAGCATCGCCAGAATCTGCGAGGCCATCAGCATCAACTACTCGGGCAACAACTTGGGGGATTTGACCAATAGACACAGGGCTAACGTCCACCACAACGGAATAAACAATCTGCTCACCGGGATAGATAGACACTTTGTCTTCTAGTGACTTGTTGGACTCCTTTCCAGATGCATTGAGTTCTGAAAGGCTATTAGAACCGATTGAGCTCACTTCATTAGTCCAAAAATCGTAAGGATTGCCAACCGTGTCAGTTGCGTTCTTTTCGTTGCTGACATCGTTACCTAGATCGGTTTCAAGATCTGCAAGAAACTGCTGAACCGAATAATGGTAAGCAATACCGGAGTTTGCTTGGTTGGCAACCGTGACCGTATAGGAAAACTCATCGTCGACTAGGTAGTTATCCGATTGGTTCAAGGTATGTGTCAGGGTGATACTAGGCTCAGTGGGTGGAGTGATAACCTCATCAACTGTAACCAAGTCATCGCGTGTTTCAGCAGTTATGTCGTCATTAACAATGTCGCCGACTAAATTGTCGGCAACAGTTGCTTGAATTTCGTAAGTCACAGACCCGCCAATATCAATCGACGCAGCACTTACTGATAAGTCCCCTGATTCGGCGAAGGTGCCTGGATCGCTTTTGCTGCCTTCAACCTTGCTAACTAAATTAACGTTGTCAGTAAAGGCTTGTTGCAAAGCTCCTTCAATATTGAGTGCCTTTATGTCTGAAATGACATCTTGAACGTCGATCGTCTGAATAAACGTATCGCCAGTGTTCGAAACCTTAATCTTATAGGTGAGCTTGTTATTGAGTTGATAGTTAGTCTTATCGACCGAAACAACAACATCATGTTGGTACACACCACGCTGAATGGATTCTGTATTTGATTCAACAGCATCCAACAGTCCAGTGCTCGCACTTGCGACGTTATCAATCGTACCGGCTGCGTCACCAGAAACGGTGGCGACCATGGTGTAGGTCACCGACCCACCAGCCGCAATACGCACACCTGATGCATCTAAATTCCCGAAGCGACTGTAATCACCCGGAGATGAAAGGAAGGAGGATTGCGCTTGAGTTGAGACTTGCGAGAACGCGTTGACATTATTCCCTTGATCATCTGTCGTTAAGATATTTAACAGCTCATCTTTAACGTCCAACTCAGCGATAGCTTTATCCGACTCATTCGTTAAAACAAGCGTATAAGCCACCTCTTGGTCGTTGTCGTAATACGCACTGTCAACAGACAGATCCATAACAAGACCCGTTGTGTCCGCATAGGAGGCGAATGGAAACAGCAGAAGGAATAAGAAAAAGGCAAGATTGTATCTGAACATTAACGCGCACTTCACAGTAGATTGACAAGTGTCTAGGCAAAAAGCCATAGATTTGACGTCACTAATTTGGCACCTAGCCTGTTAGGGACATGCGCAAGATACAGTTCAAATAATCCGAACAATTAACATCCGTAAAAAACAAATTACTGAAGATGTTAAATATAGAGTCTGATGTCTAAATTAGAATCAAGACATTGAGTTAATTGTCAGAAGGTTAATGTTTTAATGAGTGAGTTTTCACAGTTGTTACGTAACTTCAGAAAGGAACTTCAATTTACACAAACAGAGTTTGCAACCTACTTAAATCAGCTGGACGATGAGTTTAATGCGGTTGACGTCGTAACGATAAATCGTTGGGAAAACAGTAAGGTAAAGCCTAGTTCATACAAAGCACTCAAGATCTTACAGTACCTTGGCGGAGATTTGTTTGAGACAATAAAGAGCTTTAAGTCCGAACAAAAAGACACGTTAATCGAACTGTTTTTAAACGAATCCTATGGCTCATTTCAAAGTAGAATTTCAGCTCTATCAGGCCTGAATCAACAACAAGGCAAACGCAACTTTAAGTCACGGCCTTTAATGTCAGAGCCGTGTGACACTGGCGTTATCGACAGAATCAAACTACTTTCTAAATTCACAAAAGTCGATATTTCGCCATTGGACCAAATTGATTTATATCTCTACTACTGTGAGAAAAAAGCACATGGTCACAAACTGATCAATGTAGATGGCTTTGTTTCCTAAATCAGGGAACTAATGCTTAAAGCTACGATCAGATCATCTA